>CACYNZ010000331.1 GCA_902775835.1 uncultured Eubacteriales bacterium
TTTTCTCAAAAGCAACTGGCTGCATGACCGCCGGTTGAATCGTCATCACGCCAACACGTTTTCCGTTGATGAGTACAGGCTGAAACTCAAAATCAGCATTCTGTGAGAGAAGACTGCGAAGCCAGTTTTCCAGCTCCTGATCACCTTTCTTCAAGTTTTGAAGATTATATTCTGTGCCTACAATATCGTGAGTAGTATCATCAACCCCCCACAAAAAGTACGCTGCATGTCTATCCTCAAGGGCAGCTCCATTGGCTAAGGCGCTGATATCCTGCCCTATGGTCAATGGTTTATAGTTGTTATGCTTGAATTCCAGCCAAGGAAGTTCAGCCGGATACTTGACTAATTCCAGAACCAATTTTTCAAGATTTTCGTTCATGGTTGCCTCTTTCCAAGATTACATTAAATCTCTTATACTTTTCGTATCTGATACCTGTTTTCTCTTTTTTGGAATGCTTCATCTCCGCCTTCAAGTATTTCACATACATGTTCTCTAATTCCTTTTTTGAAAAGAATAATGTTGCTATCGCCTTCAAAGCTTTCTTCCAAAGCGCCAGTTCTGTACTGAAATCTAACTCCATTTTGGTTTTTATTTTCGATATCATTTTGATTTGCAACGATTATTCTCTCAGCATCAGCGCCTACAACAATATTACTACATTTGCGCTCTTCCGTCCATCAAAGGGCTTGGAAAGCATTTCTTTGCACTCGTAAAGGATTTCATCGACCACCAGGATCACTATATTGAAACGTATGAAAGGATGCGTGCAAATGAAAACAATTAAAACAACATCTTCATTGAATTCTTCCCTTGCTTCCGTCCCTGATTCCGGTCTTCTTCTATATGGTTCTGTGAGTCAACGCTCCAAGCGTACTGTTCCTGTAAATAATTCCACTATTGAAGTTGTGACCTATCTCGTCGTCGATAACATCGGGAGATTCTACTATATTGATGATTATTCCCCCAATCAATACTATGAAGTCGGACAGCTGATTCAGGTTGCCGTTTACGTCAAACCTTATCGGAAAAAGAATGGCGAACTGTCTTATTCTTTAAACTTTCTCAAACCATATCATCCATCCACAAAAGGTGAAATATTCTGATTCATTCAATCTGCATATCATTACGATATGCAGATTATCTTTCAGCTCTTATTTGGACGAACTGCGTTTAGCAAAACCGTCTCCTTTATGAGGCATCCACCCAGAAACCCGGCTTTCTCCCGGTTCCTTTTGCTTTGGCCGGATGCCCTGACTCGCTGTTTCCAGGCACCTGCCTCTGGCTGCAGCTGCTTACCACTCGCCGATAGCTCCGCCTTCCTCTTCTTCATCGTCATCGCAGGTATGGATATTGACTCCATTCCCGCCGGAAACCTTCATCAGTTCTTCCATTTCCATTTCCTTCATCATATTCATCTTTCTTTTCTCCTTTCTCTGTCTGCCAGTCTTTTTCATCTGACACCCATTGATACGCTCGCAGAGACATCCGGCAGCTGAAGAAGCAGAAAAATGTTTTTTCATCATGCGTCCTGCCATTGTCATATCCGCTTTCCACGCCAGCAGATACCCATGCAGGATAAATACCCGCGGCGCCGAATATGGAACCAGACATATGCAGAATCTTACAGGCCATAGTGAAGGAGGTCATCTCATGTGGAATTCTTTCCAGACCAGCGACTATTCCGGCACGATCGCCGAAACTGTTTCCATTCGCGGACATGAAGGCAAAGCTGTTCACGCCTACTGGTCCCGTCCGATGAATGCCGGACCGCACCCCGGCATCGTCCTGATCCCCCATATGCCCGGCTGGGATGAATGGTGCCGCGAAGCGTGCTTCCGTTTTTCCAATCACGGCTACAGCGTTCTCTGTCCGGACATCTATCAGGATTTCGGCTTCGGCACGCCCCCGGAGGTTTCCGCCCGGATGCGGGAAGCCGGACTCGTCCATGATGACAGCGTGATGGGCGACGTGAAAGGCTGCCTGGACTTTCTCATTTCCCAGCCCCAGTCCAATGGCAAAACCGGTGTGATCGGCATGTGCTCCGGCGGACGGCATGCGTTTCTTGCCGCCTGCACCGTGGAAGGCTTTGACGCCGCGGTGGACTGCTGGGGCGGCGGCGTGGTCATGGACCAGAGTCAGCTCACCCCTGCCCGGCCTGTAGCGCCCATTGACTATACGGAAAAACTGAATATCCCGCTGCTCGGTATTTTCGGCAATGATGACAGAAACCCCACCCGGGAGGATGTAAACATCCTGGAGGAAAGGCTCAAAGCCTGCGGGAAACAGTACGAGTTCCACCGCTATGACGGCGCCGGCCACGGCATCTGGTACTATCACACGCCCATGTACCGGCCGGAAGCGGCCATGGACTCCTGGAACAAAACGCTGGACTTCTTTGACCATTATCTGAAAAAGCAGCATCCGGAGGATCCAGCATGACAGCCGCCCCATCCCAGGGGCCGGTGACCTCCGGCCCCCTCGTCGTCATGGCAAAGCCCGTGGGCTCCGCCTGCAACATGCGCTGCTCCTACTGCTATTATCTGCACGCACCAGGCGCATCCCCTTCGGGCATCATGAGCCGTGACACGCTGGAAACCATGATCCGCTCCTACATCCTTTCCGCCCCCGGCCCGGTGGTATCCTTCACCTGGCACGGCGGTGAGCCCATGCTGGCCGGACTCGACTTTTACCGCGAGGCCGTGAGGCTGCAGAAACAGTACCTGCCGGAGGGCTGGTCATGCTGGAACAGCCTGCAGACCAACGGACTCCTGCTGGATGATGCCTGGTGCAGTTTTCTCGCCGAAGAGCACTTTGACGTGGGCGTCAGCATTGACGGCATCCCCTCGGTACATGACCGTTACCGCAAGGACGCCGGCGGACAGCCTACCTTTGACCGCACCGTATCCGGCATCCGCCTGCTGCAGAAGCACGGCATCCAGCCGGATCTTCTGTGCACCGTCACCTCCACCACCGCCCTGCATGGGCCGGAGGTGTACCGCTCCCTGCGGGACCTTGGCACCGGATGGATGCAGTTCATCCCCATTGTCCGCCGGGAACATGGTCAGGTGACGGAGGATTCCGTGTCTCCCCGGGCCTACGGCGAGTTCCTCAGGGATGTGTTTGCCCAGTGGATCTTCCATGACCTGGACAAATGTGAGGTGCAGCTGTTCAGCGAAACGGCGCTGGTGCTCAGCGGTCAGGAAGCCAACCTGTGCTGGATGCGCGAAACCTGCGGCCATGTGCCCGTCATTGAAAAGGACGGCAGCGTGTTTGCCTGCGATCACTTTGTCCGGCCGGAATACTGCCTGGGATCCGTTGAGTCAACTTCCCTGGATACCCTGATGCGCAGCCCGGAGCAGACCCGCTTCGGTCTTGAAAAGAAAGACGCCCTGACCGCGGCCTGCAGATCCTGTCCCTGGCTGAGCCTCTGCCACGGTGGCTGTCCCAAGGACCGCTTTGCACTGTCCCCGGAGGGCGAGCAGGGCCAGTACTACCTGTGCGAAGGCCTGAAAGCCTTCTTTGCCTACGCGGTCCCCAGGCTCCGGGATGCCATGTCCCTTTCCGCCCGCGGCATGAACCGGAAGGACATCATGGATTTCCTGATCCAGAAGGAGCGCGCTTCCGTGCGGAACCTTTCCCGGAATGACCCCTGTCCCTGCGGCAGCGGAAAAAAATACAAGCAGTGCTGTCAGAAGCGCTGCCCGTGAAATTCTAATGAACAACGGCCAGTCACCCGACTGACCGTTTTTTCTGTCCCTGCAGATGCCCCGGCCCGTTCCGGCATCAGTCCGCCTCATCCCCGAACAGCTCGAACTGCAGTCCGTCAAACCGCATTTCCAGCTCATCGGCCACGCCGTACCCGAATTCGCCGCAGGTATCGATCAGATCCTGAAAATCCTCTTCATGCTTCCGGAAAAACTCCGGATCCGTGCCGGCATACTCCAGATACTTTTCCGCGGCCTTCACCAGAGCAGTATAGAAGCTGCTGTCGAAATCCCCGACACTTGCGGAAAGCTGCGCCGCTTCACTGGCAAAGGCCAGGTGCATCAGGGCCAGCGTGGACTTGTCTGTGGTCTTTTCCGTATAGGCTTTCAGCACCGATTTGCATTCCCCGAGGGAAAAGCTGTTTTTCCAGAAAACCTGTGACAGCTTCTTCTGCAGCTGTTCTAGCAGTTTCCCATTTGCACCCTTGTCCCAGAACGTGTTTTCCAGATCCCGGAACACCTTCGCATCCCTGAACAGGGTAAACAGATGTTCCTCCACCTGCTCCCGCGGCAGGGACTGAATCAGCTTTTTATA
>CACYNZ010000332.1 GCA_902775835.1 uncultured Eubacteriales bacterium
GTTCTTGTTCACATAGTAGTCGCCAACCCAGGTGGAGACTGCCATGGTGCCGTTGTTCTGGAGGAAATACCAGCCGCCCTTGTCGCTGCCGATCCACTTGTTGGTGACCTTCACGCCGGTAGCGGGATCAAAGTAGTACCAGTATCCACCGATCTTCTTCCAGCCGGTAGCGAAGGAGCCGTCGCCGTTGTAGTAGCGATTGCCCACCCACTGGGGCTTCTCTTCCAGACCAGTGACGGGATCATAAGTAGCAGTCAGCGGTACGCTCTCTTCCAGATGGCCTTCCATCGTGTAAGTAGAGCCCTGCAGCTTGGTGGCGATGTCAGCGGATGCCATAACAGGCAGCATGACGGCCAGCACGAGTACCAGTGCGAGAACCTTCTTCATATTCTATACCCTTCCTTTTTTTATTTGTCATGAACATTCACCTTCACTTCACGGAAAGGAATTCGCCAGGATTTCCTTTCCCGGAACGGTGACTCTTGACAGGTGGAATCTTATCACAGCTTCATAATTCCGTCAACTGATTTTCACATATTCATCACATAAAATTTCATTATTGGTAAATTTTGCTATATTATAGCAATTAAAATGACATAATTATGGATTTTCTATCCTGCAAACGCTCATCATCCGCTTCAGCAGGCCCACATTTTTATCCTGCCGTTCCGATTTTCAGAGCAATATTGTGTGATTATTTCAATTTTGTTTCGCATGTATGTTTTCTATAAGCCGTCCGACACACGCTGTTCACCCTGCTTCACAGGAACATCCGGCCCGGTTTCAGCCCATTTGCCACTTCACTTTGCCGGCCACACAGCTCACATCCGCAGCCAGGCCCGGAAAAAAGGGCAAAAAAAATGGGGCAGAATTGCTTCTGCCCCACCCCTGCTTTTCGATTGCTATTTAATGTTTCTGTCCGGCATTCCAATCCAGACACTTCTGTTTCCTTTGGCGCGCGCTCTGCAAGACCGCTTCAGAGCCGGAACTGTCTTCGATGGTCTGCCCACAGCATCAGACGCCCTCGTCCCATTCCCCTTCCCAATCATAGTCGCTGTACTCATCATAATACTCTTCATATGGTTCCGTAACGGAAAGCGAAACCCGCCAGATTTCATACTCTGTTTTTTTCACTGCGATGCGTTCGTCCGGGTTTTCATTGATCCCGTAACCGACAGCCAGTTCCGGTACCGTCCCCCCATCCGCCTGAATCGTAATGACATATTCCTCCCCTGCCTCCAAAACGCAGGAAGGCAGATACACCAGATTCATGGTATCGGAGACCATATACTTCCCGGTCGCCACCGCAGAACCTATCTCTTCCCCTGTATTCACATTCTGAACCGTGATCACCAGATTCCCGCATTCCTGGTCTGACGTGAAACGCGGAATGAATTCCACCAGTTCAAGCTGAATCCGCTCGCTCGGGATCACGGAAACCCGGGCTCCTTCCGGGCCCGGTGCCTGATAGGCCACTGTCTCACCGGAAGTCAGTGGAATCGGATCCTCAAACGTCAGGTATCCTTCATAACCGGCTTCGATCATCCTCCGGATTGCTTCATTCAGATATTCATTGCGGATACGCAGAGACGCACCAAGATCATAATAATGCTCCTGAAGATATGTCAGAAGATCTGCCGCATAAACATCCCGGTCATATCCCCACATGGAATAGCCCTCTTCATAGAAAACAACCTTTGTCTGGTTTTCCTCGATGGCTTCCATTTCCTTTCTGCCAAAAGCCTCCCAGGTCCATGGAGACGAGCTGGCCGCGCCATAATCGATATTCCTGTCCAGTTCAATGGTTTCGCCTTCCACAGTAGTAAAATGCAGGCGGTCTTGCGGATCCGTAATGATATCCGTCAGTTCCTTGATTTCCATATTCCTGGAGTTCATGCGTTCGGGAGACAGAAGCTCCACCGTTTTCTCCACGCGGTTCACACTCAGCATCAGGAAAGGAACCAGCGCTGCGATGGCAAGAACCGCCGGTATGTATCGCCACACTTTTTTCGGACTTCGGAAAGGCAGCATGATAGCATGTCCCGCGATCAATGCCGTGGAAAGAGACGCTGCACAGATATAATGAAGAGCATGGTAATGCTCATATCCCCGCACGGCAATGGTCAGTGTGGATACCAGATAGGTAATGCCAAGAACCGGATGACGAATTCCCAGAATGAGAGCAGCCACAAGAGGGCATATGGCATGAAGTGCCGCAGCTGCGCTTCCGGTGTTCAGACCGTTTGCCGCAATCTCCCGGACACTGTCGCCGATAAACCGGAAATAATTGCCAAACATGCCAAAGAACGTGCCCAGTGGATCCGTTCCAAGGCCTTCCATATAATGGGAATAAATATCAATATTGAACTGATACACGCTGTAGATGAAGTTCTGAAGATTCCCGGAAAGAGCGTACCAGATCACCAGAAGTGCCCACGGAATCAGGCAAACAGCGACGAGCGTTCCATCCTCCCGCAGGATTCGCCTGCGCTCCTCAGCCCTTTTCCCCCTGGGCGTCTTCACAATCCAGATCATCTGATAGACAAAGATTCCGAACGCCGTAACAGCAAGCGAGTAGGCAGAGGTAAACGTGCAGCCAAATGTCAGCACAATGGCAAGAGATATCATCAGGCAGTCGCTGATGGAAAGATGCGGTTCCCGCGCATAGCAGATCACCTGCATGAGAAGAATCGCATGCCCGATCCCCGCCCAGTGTTCTGAAAGCATGGTGCCGCCAAACTGATACAGTTTCAGCTCAGATACATAGAGAATCGGGAGAATCAGAAGCGCCGCCGGACACACCCGCTTCCGGAAATGGAAAAAGGCAGCCGTCCAGATCAGGGAAAGAATCAGATAGAATCCAAGGCGGTACTGCATCTGATTCACCGGATGAAACAGTCCAATCAGAGCTGCCATATAATAGGAAAACGGCATGTGCTGACTGACGCTTACCTTATAAACGTCGCCGCCCCTGGCGATGATATCCCCGACAGCAAAGTTATCCGTCTCGTCCGTAAACAGATCTTCTCCCATAAAAGTTGCATAAAATGCAAATACTACCAGAAAAAAAGCAAGTCCGGTGCACAGCACCCGGACCCACTTGTCTTTTCCTGTTGAACCTATTTTCTGAACGCCTATGGCTTTCTCCATTGATGCATTCCTCACTTTACCCGTAGTGTACGCCAACATTCCATTCGGTCAGTCAACATCCACAATTTCCATGAGATGCTGCGGTTTCCGCTGTTCCACCGGGGGAAGCTGCATGTAATCTCCATACTGCATGGTGAGAATATCTTCTGTCCCATATGGAATCTGCAGTTCTTTTCCCCGGAGCACAGCAGTTCTTTCCTTCTCAAACATTTCGGCCTTATACATGAGCCCCCACATTTTCAGCGTCATCATGTCATTGGAGAGATAATACTTTCCGCTCACCGTCTTCTCACTTTTCTGTAGATGGTCATACCATCTCGCAAGTGTTTTCATGGGAAACAGTTTCCCGATATGCGAGCCAATCCACGTCACTACGCCGTTCAAACCTCTGTGCTGCTCATACTGGATATGCTTCCTGTGCCCCATGGCAAGCAGATATACAAGTCTCATCCAAAATGAGTGCCACTGGAAATACTTCGGCCGGTTGTCCAGCACAAAGATATCCAGGGTCGGATGATTATACCGATATTTATAATATGCATCATCACCATAGACCGTTTCTTTATAGGTGACATTCATATCGGCAATTTTGTCGATGAAATCAAAAAACTCCGGCAGTTCCCGATAGTTCAGAAGCGGATACTGTTCCTTGGCTTCCCCAGGATAGATCTGCATGAATTTCTCAAAGTCCTCGCGGAACATGAGAATATCAGCATCATCATCCCAGGGAATAAAATCACCGTTCCGGATCAGGCCCAGCAGAGCCCCTCCCAGCAGATAATAATGGATATGATGTTTCCGGCATACCCGGTCCACCTCCGCCAGAATTCCAAGATTGGCTTCATGAATTCTTTCCATCGTATCGCTGTGCATATCAGGCCGCTCCTTCTCCATGCATTGAGATTATCGCCATTCACTCTACTTTATTCAGAAACAGATTTCAAGAGAAAACGGAGCGGAATTTTCTTCCGCTCCGTTTTTGATTACCGATTCAGAAATGATTCCTGATTAGGGAACCCACTTTCCGTCGTCTCCGACATAATACTCGCCAACCCACTGGTTGCGGAGCATCTTGCCCTGAGGTCCGAGGTAGTAGTCGCCTTCCCAGGCATTCTTCTTCAGAGTGCCGTCGGCCTTGAAACTTGCCCTGAGGTCCGAGGTAGTAGTCGCCTTCCCAGGCATTCTTCTTCAGAGTGCCGTCGGCCTTGAAATAGTACCAGTCGCCGTCGAGCTGCAGCCACTTGCTGGTGACCTTCTTGCCGGAGCCGTCCACATAGTAGGCGCCAACCCAGGCATTCTTCCACATAGCTCCATCGGAGCCAACATAGTAGTCGCCAACCCACTGATCAGTCAGCATATCGCCGGTAGCGTTGAAGTAGAACCAATCGCCGGTATCCCAGGTCTTGTACCAGCCAACGCTGCGGGTGCCATCATAGTTGTAATGACGGGTGCTCAGGCCTTCGGAACCATCGCGGGTGAGCAGCTGGCCATACATATGATTGTAGTTGTTGTTGTCCCACAGACCTGCCTGAGTAGAAGCCTTGGCATAGATGCGGCCATCCTTGTCGAATGCATACCAAGTGCCAGCAACCTGAGCTTCCATGTCAGCATACATGCAGCCATCGTTGCCCACATAGTAGCTGCCAACCCAAACGTTGCGGACCATGTAGCCAGCATCGTTGAAGTAGTACCAGCCAGCCTTGCC
>CACYNZ010000333.1 GCA_902775835.1 uncultured Eubacteriales bacterium
GCCCGCGTCCTGTCCTTCCCCGGCCTGTCCTTCCCCGTACCGGATGGCTGGCACCTGGAAAGCTGTGCCATGGGCACCGCGGTGTTCACAGACGGTACGTCCTCCTTCTCCCTCAGCACCATGGACATCTGGCAGCAGTTCGGCAAGAGCGTGCAGAACCAGTACAGTGCTTCCGGTCTCACCCGTGACAAGATGACGACAGAAACCTTCAAGCGTGCCGCTTTCGCGAACTCCGCCAGGGTTTCAGAAGACCAGCTGACTGAGGAAACTGTAAACGGTAATCTCTTCCTGGCTGCTTCCAGCTCAGGCCGTCAGTATCATCTCGGCGCTGTCAACGGCACCGTGATCATCATGTCAGGTGATGAGGGTGCTGCAGAGGCTATGAATGCTGTTCTGAACACACTTGCCTTCGAGTGAAAAGATTGTATACATCCCGGGCTGATCAGTCCCTTCTCCCGGCACCGGAACACGCTGAGCTGTTCCGTGCCGGGTAATTTCATGATGCGTGCTCCGCTTCGCGCAGTGAACATTTCGCCGAGAAAAATCTGTTTTTGCAGTTTACAAAGGGATGCGCTCATGTTACAATCGACTCCGGATTTGAACCTCACGCTCGGTCCAGAGATCACTCCGACTCGGTACTGTGTATGAGGCGATTCCAAGAATACATATAATGGAGGAAACCCAAAATGACCAAGTCTGAAATCATCGAAGCTTATGCCCAGCATCCCGGTGACACCGGATCTCCCGAAGTTCAGATCGCTCTGCTGACCGACCGCATCAATCGTCTGAACGAGCATCTGAAGCTGAACAAGAATGACCATCACTCCAACCGTGGTCTTCTGCTGATGGTCGGCCGCCGCCGCGGCATGCTGGAATATCTGAAGAAGACGGATATCGAGCGCTATCGTGCCCTGATCGCCCGCCTGAACCTGCGTAAATAATCAAAGGTTCTTTCAGATCCCCGGATCGTTGAATTCCGCCGGTCAGGATCCCCTGCCGGCGGTTTTCTCTGATTTGTCTCTCTTCCCACCTGCCTTGCGGATGTTATCCCCTAGAAACCTCGGTTAGGGGCTTTTATAGATAGCACCCGTAAGGCCAACCGGGCATATGCCCAGAAAAAGGAGTAAAGCATGGATTACAAGTCTTATTCCATGGACCTGGCTGGCCGTACTCTGACCCTGGAATTCGGCAAGTACTGCGAGCAGGCCAACGGCTCTGTGTGGGTGCGTCTTGGCGACACCGTCGTCATGGTCAATGCCACCATGGCTCCTCAGCCCCGTGAGGGCGTGGACTTCTTCCCTCTCGCTGTGGACGTGGAAGAAAAGCAGTATTCTGTCGGCAAGATCCCCGGCGGCTTCATCAAGCGTGAAGGCCGTCCCACCGACAAGGCGACCCTGACCTGCCGCCTGATCGACCGTCCCCTGCGCCCCCTGTTTGCCAAGGGCATGCGCAATGACGTGCAGGTGGTTGTGACCATCCTGTCCGTTGAGCAGGACGTGCCTCCGGAAATCCCCGCCATGATCGGTTCCTCCATCGCCATCGCTGTCAGCGATATTCCGTGGAACGGACCTACCGGCAGCGTGCATGTGGGCCGCGTGAACGGCGAGTATGTGCTGCTTCCCGGCGAGGAAGACCGCGAAAAGTCCGATATGAGCCTGTATGTGGCCGGCACCAAGGACGCCATCATGATGGTGGAAGCCGGTGCCAATGAGCTGAGCGAAGACGTCATGCTCGACGGCATTCTCTTTGCCCATGAAGCCATCAAGAAGCTGGTGGAATTCCAGGACATGATCGTTGCCGAGATCGGCAAGGAAAAGGCTGTTGTGCCGCTGATCACCACCGGTGACGACGTGAAGGCCGCTGTCCGCGAATACGCCCTGGACAAGGCCCGCTGGACCTTCGATACCTTTGACCGCTATGAGCGTCAGCAGAGAGAAGCCCAGACCAAGGAAGAAGTCCTGGCTGCCCTCTCCGAGAAGTTCCCGGAGCGCGAGAGCGAGATCGCGGATGCCCTGTACTATCTGAACAAGGAAGTCATGCGCCGCCGCATCCTGGATGAAGGCGTGCGTGCCGACGGCCGCAAGGTCACCGAAATCCGCCCCATCTGGTGCGAAGTCGGCGTTCTGCCGCGGGTTCACGGCTCTGCCATCTTCACCCGCGGCCAGACCCAGGCCCTGACCGTCACCACCCTGGGACCGCTCAGCGACGGCCAGACCCTGGACGGACTGAGCAGCGAGACCTTCAAGCGCTATATCCACCAGTACAACATGCCGCCGTATGCCACCGGTGAAGCCGGACGTCTGAAGAGCCCCGGCCGCCGCGAGATCGGCCATGGTGCCCTGGCAGAGCGCGCCCTGGTTCCCGTGATCCCCACCGAGGAAGAGTTCCCCTACGCCATGCGTCTTGTGAGTGAGATCCTCTCCTCCAACGGTTCTTCCTCCATGGCAAGCGTCTGCGGTTCCACCCTGTCCCTGATGGACGCCGGTGTTCCGATCCATGCCCCTGTGGCCGGCGTGGCCATGGGCCTGATCAAGGACACCGAGAGCGACAAGGTGGCTGTGCTCACCGATATCCAGGGCCTGGAAGACTTCCTGGGCGACATGGACTTCAAGGTGGCCGGCACCATGAACGGCATCACCGCCATCCAGATGGACATCAAGATTGCCGGCATCGACCGCAGCATCCTCAAGCGCGCACTTGAGCAGGCTCTGCAGGGCCGTCTGTACATCCTCAAGATCATGCTTGACTGCATCGGCCAGCCCAGAGAGCAGCTGTCCAAGTACGCTCCCAGAATTATCCAGTTCACCATCAATCCTGACAAGATCCGCGAAGTCATCGGACCTGGCGGAAAGATGATCAACAAGATCATTGCCGAGACCGGCGCCAAGATTGATATCGAGGATGACGGCCGCGTGTTCATCGCCACCCCTGACGAGAACGGTGCTGAAAAGGCCCGCAAGATCATCGAAGGCATTGCCAAGGATGTGGAAGTCGGCGACGTCTATACCGGCGTGGTCACCCGTCTCATGACCTTCGGTGCCTTTGTGGAACTGGCTCCCGGCAAGGAAGGCATGGTGCACATCTCCAAGATCTCCGATCACAGAGTCGAGAAGATCGAGGACGTGGTCAAGGTCGGTGACGAGCTCGAAGTCAAGGTCGCTGAGATCGACGCCCAGGGCCGTATCAACCTGATCCGCAATGATATCACCTATCCCGCTCCCAGCGCCGAAAAGCGCGAAGGCGGCAACTTCCGCTCCCGTCCTCCCCGTCGGGATGCGCGTCCCCATAACAACTGATACAATGCGGCGGAAATCCTGAAAAGGGTTTCCGCCTTTTGAAACGGAGGAAGCCATGAACGAACAGGTCGTCGGCCTGGACATCGGAGATGTCCGCATCGGGGTTGCTGTCAGCGACAGCGCCCGCATCATCGCAAGTCCCCACAGCGTCATTACCCGTGTAGGCTGGGGCCCGGACACCCGGAAGATTATGGAAATTCTGAATGAATACCAGACCAGTATCGTGGTCTCCGGACTTCCCCTGAACATGGACGGATCCGAGGGCTTTCAGGCGAAAAAGGTCCGGGATCTCTGCGCGCAGCTGGAAAAGAACGGCGTAACCGTCTATTTCCAGGACGAGCGCCTTTCCACCGTAACCGCGGAGGACAGCCTCATCTACGGCGGCATGCACCGCCAGGACCGGAAGCAGGTGGTGGACAAGGTCGCAGCCGCCGTCATCCTGCAGACCTGGCTGGATGCTCAGAAACGTTCCTGATACTCCGTCCAACTGCACAGAAAAACCAGACAACGCCTGCTTTCCACCAGAGTGCGGAAAGCAGGCGTTGTCAATATAAGCGTACATCCGTATCTGTATGGATTATATAAATTATGCTTTCCCCTGTCGAACTTCCTGCCGCTTGCTTTTCTCTGTACAAAGCAGGTCGCTGACCCCTGACAGGCATATACCTGACCCGTCCCGTCTCCCGTGTCTTTTTCCGCCCCGCGTCAAAAGCGTATGACAGATCCCCGCGTGCCCTTATGTGCCGGATGCTTTTCTGTGCCTGTCTGCTCCGGGCTATACAAACCAGGAAATCTTATGGGAAATCCGCCGCTGCAAAAGAACCGGAAGCAGGCAATGTGCCGCTTCCGGTTCTGCTTCTGGTCCGGTGAACTCCCTTCTGGCGTTTCTTATCCGCCCAATCCGTAAGCCATGGGCAGATCAGCCTGATGACCAGGGCTGACCGCCTTTTCGTGAAACACACCG
>CACYNZ010000334.1 GCA_902775835.1 uncultured Eubacteriales bacterium
GATCAACTCTTCCAGCCCATGCGTCAGGTGATCTGCAAATGCCCCAGGTGCGGCGCAGCTATCACCGACCGGACCAAGGGCTTTATGTGCGAAAACCGGGTCTGCGGCTTTGCGCTCTGGAAGACCGGGGGCATTCTGACGGGCGCGGAGCATCCGCTGACATCCAGTGATGTGAAAGCACTGGTAGAAAAGGGCTCTGTTCATAAGACCGGGCTGCTGTCCGCCAGGTCGCATATTCGCTACGGGGCAACGTTACACCTGGATTACAAGGACGGGAAACCCTTTCTCCGTCCGACCTTTGACAAACAAGGAGGAAAATAGATGAAAAGACTTGTATCGCTCTTGATGATTCTGATGCTGCTGTGCGGGACGGCCATGGCAGATAATGGAACGGTTATCACCATGGACACCTCCAATGTGCCGGAGATTCCCGAGGGTACACTGTCCGCTGAGGTGATTCCCTTTACGGGCAATCAGACCTACGCTGTGTTCTCCGCTCCGACCAAGAAAAGCATCCGTGGCGCAAAGGGTCGCGCCCGTGTGAGCACCAATGACTGGATTCAGGTCTTCGGCAAGGAGGATGACTGGATCCTCGTGCAATATGATATTTCCGATAAGCAGAACCGCATCGGCTATATCTACATCAACGCACTGCCTGGGGATGTCACCGTGCGTGATCTGAACCTGGAGAGCGCAGCTGCGGTGACCAACTACGCGGTAGAGGTCACAGACGATCCGCTGGTCAGCAAAACGCCGCTGGCAAAACTGCCTGAAAACAGCAAGGTTACCTGTCTTGGCACCATGGGTGCATGGACATATATCGAGGGCAGAGAAAACGATGTGCTTTTCCGGGGCTTTGTGCCGACGGAATGTCTCTCCGATACCGTTACTACCCTGCGGGAAGCGGAAAAGGCTATCGTAGGGAGCTGGAAGCTCTACGCCGGCAGCTCGATCAATGCCAGTCGGATCGTCTTCCATAAGGATGGCACTGTGACCGGCAGATCGACTCTGGAAAGCGGACGTGAGGTGGAATGGAACGG
The DNA here is from genome assembly GCA_902775835.1 of uncultured Eubacteriales bacterium. Next base: position 1,041 of record CACYNZ010000334.1, read on the forward strand.
TTCCTGGTCGATTGATTACTATGACAGCAACCGAAACCGCTACTGGAATGATTCCGAGTTTGAACTGACCCTGGCCCGGGGTACTTCGGTGGAGCTATACGGTCTGCGAATCTGCAGACAGGCGGATGCGAACGGGAAGATCCAATATGCGCTGGTGCTGTCAGACGGAACCAAGACCAGCGGCATGGTACTGACGGAATAAATCCTTACAGGCTGGACGATTTGACGATGTCCAGCCTGATTTCGAATGGAGGTGACGATTTTGCGGGACAACAGTTATGCGATATATCAGGTGAAGGCAGGTCAGGATTATCATCTGCTCCGGTTTGCCAGCCTGGAGGAGCTGAAGCGGGATGCACAATGCCTGCGGAGGGATGTCCGTAAAGTTCTGGATGCTGCCGAAAGTGCTGTCTTCCCTGATAAAGCCGCCGTTGAACAGTTTCTTCGGGATGAGGGCTTCCTGGTAATTCACAATGGTGATCCGCAGATGATCACGGTCAGAAACATGACGCTGCAGGAAGCTTATCTGTCCCTGAGTTATGGAGACGGGTGCTGCCGGCTTGAAGGCTGCGATACACGGAGTGCTGACCAGATCGTGAGGCCTGAAAATTATGAGATGGTCTATTCAGCCTCTCTTCCTCCGATGGACGGGCGTGAGCAGGCTGCTGTTCTTGAAAGCCTCTATGCCCGGTTCAACCTTGACTGTCCTGAAGATTTCCATGGGCACAGCCTGAGTGTCAGTGATGTGATTGCTCTGAAGCAGAATGGACAACAGGTATGCTATTACACCGACAGTTTCGGCTTTCAGAAGCTGCCGGATTTCATTCCTCCGGTGAACGCGCTTCGCAATGCGGAGATGGCGATGGAAGATGACATGAATATGATCGACGGGATCATCAACAACGGCACGAAGGACGAGAAGACGCATAAGGTTCCTGATACTCCTGAGCATCCGCACAGGCCCAGGCACCGGAATGATACTGAGCGATAAACACGGAGGTACAGAATGATTGAATCCACTCTCGATTATGAAAACTGGCGTGACAGTCTTCATGACAGGCCCATGCCGGAGCCAGACGAGCATCAGGTCCGGTTTTATTCCCATGATTACACGGCGGACACCACGCTGGAATACACCCGTCAGGGAGACCGTGCCGAGCTGACATTGTCCTTCAGCTCCGAGGATCCCGATATGGGCGTTGAGGAAATGGTCTATGGCGGGGAAAGCCGGGAGAGCATGGTGGAGCTTGTCTCTGATCTGAAAGGTGAAATCGCCGGCTATCTGGATGCCGTGGACACCTCTTCCTTCAATGAACGGCAGGGACTGCCCGTGAAAACGGCAGATGCCTATGGTGAGTATTCCCGCACGGCACTGTATGCCTTTGAGGCCATTCTCGGTGAAACGGAAAAGGAGCTTCAGGGAGAGCTGACCTGGCGTCCCATCGAATCGGAGAGAACCGAATGGCTGTATTCCGGCAGCAGCAGGCAGGATCTGGAGCGAGGCTGCGTAGGGCATCTGCGCGGTGACTTCGGGAAAAGCGGCGGTGAGTTCTGGACGAGCTGGTTTGATCATCAGCCGGAGCTGAAGAGCCCGGCTTTTCATGAGGAATTCCAGAACGTGGTGAACGCACTCCGGAAGCAGGATGGCCTGCTTCACAGCTTTGCCAGCATGAGCAGAGGCTGCAGGGATGGTCTTTCCTGTGAAGACAGCTTCGGCTTCAAAGCGGAGTCTCCTCATTACACCTATTGCCTGCGGTGCACTCCGCGCAGAGGTGATTACAACTTCTATCTGTATGCCTATGACAAGGATGCTCAGCGTGAAGCTGCGCTGCAGAAGGGACGGAAAGAGCCTGAAAAGCCGCAGATGGCGAAACCCAAAATCAAGAGAAAAGAAATGGAGCGATAAGAATATGTATCTGATGAATCTGATGAATAAGAAGCGCATGACCCGGGCTGGCCTGAGCGTGATGAGCGGTGTGCCTGACTCCACTCTCCGGGATATTCTCAGCGGAAAAGCAAAGATCGATCACTGTGAGGCCGCAACCATCTATGGTATCGCTGGTGCGCTGGACACGACTGTGGAGGATATCCTTGATCACTACTGGGATGAATGCCCTAAAGGAGGCGATAAGGAAATCCCGGAACAGCGGCCTCTCCATGATGGACAGACACTGCTGCTTTTCTATTCCACGGTGGACAGGCTGGTACAGCTGCGCCAGGCTGTGGAGGATGCCTCTCTCGCGTCCTGCTTCAACAGTGAATCCTTTATCGATCAGCTCTTTGCTGAGGGGTTCTATCGGGAGGCGTTCTTTGCGCTGGGCCTTGCTGATTACCTGAACAGGAAGCTCGGGATGAAGACGGATCCCCGTTTTGATGCTTATCGGGGATATGTTCTGGATTGTCCGGTTTATTCTCTGAGTACACTCGGGGAGTACGATGATTCTGAAGAGCTGAAAAAAGCTAGGGCTTACGCGGAAGTCTGTGCCATTCCTGAGCTCGCTGTTTTCAATATCTTCATGACCGAAGAAGACATCAGCCCTGATAACTGATGTCTTTTTCTCTGTCTGAATCTCTCAGGCGGAAGAGACGAGGTTCCATGAATGATAAGCAGATTTTGAAAAGCATCAGGGTTCTTGCCAGGGGTGAGTGTGCAAACTATGATCGGGGAACCTGCCTCCTGACAGATGAACGGTGCCATCTGGTGAATCCCAACTATGAAAGCATTCATGACGGAGCAGTTGACTGCGACTTTTTTCTGGAGTGCATGCTTCCTGCTGACTGGGATCTGAATGATCTGCTGTTATATGCGCTATGGTATGACGAAGAGGAGGAAGAAGAACTGCCCTCAGACATGAAACGGTGTACAGAATGCCAGCAATCGGCAGAAAGACTGCAGCGCCTGTCAGAAGATTGTAAGGCGCTGTCAGAGCGTTCAGCGTATAAGGAAATACAGAGCCTGAAAAGACCGTGATTGTTACCGGTTGGGAATTTCAGAAACCAGGGGAAGACAATGGGTTTCAGGCACAAAAAAGATGTGTTTTGGACGGGGATGACTTGTGGGTTGTCCCCGTCCAATTTTGGATTCTAGCCGGTAACAGAATTGAAAAGGAGAAAACATGATCCATTTTAATAAGGAAGAAAAGAATCTGATCTGCCTATATGATCCCGGCAGCCGGGATGGCCTGATCCGTGAGCT
>CACYNZ010000335.1 GCA_902775835.1 uncultured Eubacteriales bacterium
CGATGAAGGCTTTTCCGAGTCCCTGCTCAGGCTCATTGACGAGAAGGGCATGACGGACACCGAGTGCTACAAGCGCGCGAACTTTGACCGGAAGCTGTTCAGCAAGATCCGGTCCAATCCGGCCTACAGGCCCACCAAGCCCACCGTGTTTGCCTTTGCCGTCGCCCTGAGACTCAGTCTCGGGGAAACCCGGGATCTGCTGGAAAGAGCCGGGTTTGCCCTGACCCACAGCAGCCGGTTTGACATTATCATGGAATACTTCATTCTCAACGGCATCTATGACATCTATGAAATCAATGAGGTGCTGTTCCAGTTCGATATGCCCCTGCTCGGCTCCACATTCCGTTCCTGAAAGGCACATACCCTGCTTCCTTCGCGGCTGCACACATCTGCAGCCGCGTTTTTATATGCTTATATGAGAATCCCGTTCAGGTGGTCCATCTCATGCTGGATGATCTGCGCCGTAAACCCCTGAAAGTCCGCTGTATGCCTTTTCATGCCCGTATCCTGCCATGACACGGTGATCCGGTCATACCGTGTGGTCTTCCGGACCCCCGGCAGGGAAAGACAGCCTTCCTCCGCCTCATACGCTCCGGACCTGCGCAGAATGGACGGGTTCAGCATGACCATGAGAATCGGCCCGTTCATCACGGCAATCACGCACTTTCTCCGGCCGATCATATTGGCCGCCATGCCGACGCACGCTTCCCGGTTGGCGCGCAGCGTATCCGCCAGATCCGCCGCTGTCGCAAGGTCTTCCGCCCCGGCGGGATCCGACTTCACCGCCAGAAACAGCGGATCATGCACCACTGGCTGTACCATGTAAGTTCCTCCCCGGCCCTGTCACTTTCGGATAAACCTGTCATCACCCGCCGCGTCATCCGTACGCGTATACCGCTCCGCGGTCATATGCAGGTCATACTTGTCCCGCAGGGACGCAATCACGCCCATCATGGGCGATGCGTGGTGCGCGTCAATGGCTTCCTGGTTTTCCCAGCTGTCAATCAGCAGCACGGTTTCCGGGTCTTCCAGGGACACATAGTACTCATAGCGCAGATTGCCCTTTTCACTGCGGATCGCCTGAACCGTTCCGGTTTCCGTCATTTCCTCGGCAAACTTCCTGGCATTCCCATGTTCTCCGTGATAACGGAGATTCACTGTGATCGACATGTCTTCTCCCCCATATTCTTACAGGATTTCATACCCGGCCTTTTCAAGCACCTGCAGTGCATGCGCAAACCTGTCCTTCCGCACAAGGACATAGTCCGTATTGAAGGTGGACACCGCGAAGATCCCGATTCCCTCCTCGGCCAGGATGCCGGTGATCCTGGACAGAATGCCGATCAGGGAAAAATCCAGAACGCCCTGAATGCGGAACGCCCGCCATCCGTCGTCACGTTCCAGCGTATGCTCGGGCGTGTCCTCCGTCCGGCAGACCAGGGATATTTCCTCGTCGGTTTTCCCGAGAAAACAGAACTCCTGATTCAGGTCCGCGTCTGCGGCAGAGGCCAGTTTGCACACCGTAAAATCACAGGCAATCGGTTTCAGCTGCATGGTTTTTCCCCTTTTCGCACAGAATCTGCACCGCACGGTTTCCACCCGGGCTTCCATCGTCCGGATACGCCGGAGCATGCAATTATCCTAGAGCATCTGGCGCATTTGTCAAGGACCTGCGCTTTCCGGAGCATGATCCGGGGAATGCCCTCTGCCCGCACTTTCCGTACAAAAAGCGGCAGCGCTTCCGAAATTTCACGAAAGCGCTGCCGTCCGTTGTTCACCTGACCATCCCTGTCAGTCCATGGGAACATACACCTGCTCCGCCACGGCCGTCAGGTCCAGGCCGTCCAGATCCGTGGTGCCCACAGAGAGGCAGTAAACGATTTCACTCGTGCTGTCATACCACGTGCACAGTTCCACCCAGTCGGAAGCATCCGCCTGGGCCTGCCCGATGGTGCCGCGGCACCGGCCGATCTGCACTTCCTCTTCATTCTCCCAGGCAAAATACATGCCGGAAATGTTCATCCATTCGCCTTCCTGCAGTTCGGTTACCTGCATTCTGGCACAGTAATCATCCTCACCCATGGTGAACTGCATTTCCGCCAGTCCCTGGTCTCTGAGAAGACGGTACACAATGTTTTCCGCCCCTTCCGGCACACCGAAGACGAACCCGGAAAACTCCTTCAGTTCCTCAGCGGTCACCGTCTCCCACGGATTGATCATGTTCAGGATCATGCCCACAAAACCGCTCTCGTTCTTTTCGCTGGTCAGGAACCAGTCTTCCAGCTCAGCGGGTGGGTTTTCCATATCCTGCGCATGCGTCCAGAACCGCATGTCTTCCGGAATCGTATCCATGGGCGTTCCCGGAGCGTACAGAAGCATTTCATCCCCTGCGCTGATGCCATAGGGCTCGGCCGTCACCGTGCGGACGCCTTCGCTTATGCTCTCCCTGCCCGGCTCCTCCTCCAGCTGCAGTTCCTCCACCCGGATTTTCCAGGCATGGTCAGACACCTGCTCTTCCACGGCCATGCGGCCGCTGAATGCGCACAGGTACAGGGTTCCGTCAGGATAGCTGTCCGCCGTATCGCCCATCTCGCTGTCATGAAACTGGCCCTGGAATGTTCCGTCTGCCATGATCTGCATATCTGTCGACCAGCCGCCGGCTCCGCTGCTGAACGTCCATTCCATGCCGGCCAGGGAAGAAAAGACCGTTTCCTCCGTCTCTGCGCAGGCACAGACGGAAGTCAGAAGCATCATAAGTCCCACAATCAGGGAAATAACTTTTTTCAATTCACATACTCCTTTCAGGGCTTTCTTTCAGCCCTCATCTGAATCAACGGATTCCGAAGCAGAAATCTTCCCGGAAAGCCTCAGGATTCCTTCACAATGTGCAGCCGGAGCTCGGAAGAGCCTTCTTCGGTATGATACACCGTCTCGTCCTCCTGATATCCGTCCGGCACTTCCAGCACATGCACTTCATAAATCCCCGCGGGCTTCGTAAAAGCTGCCACGCCGTCCTCATCCGTATCGCCGAAAGAGCAGGACCGGTCATCACAGAACTGAATGGTCACATCCGGCACCGCGCCGTCATCGTCCGTCACAACAATGCGGTAGGTGACCTCTCCCGTTACGGCATCCGTTTCCTGTGCAGGCATGCCCTGCAGCAGACTCTCAAGCACCTTGCTGTACTGGTCCACCACGGCGCCCTCGATGGGCTCATAGAGGATTTTTCCGCTGCGGTCCACGAAGAATGTGGTGGGATATCCCTGAATCATATCCAGGACTTCATTGGTTTCCGGCCTGACCACATTCGGGTATTCGAGCCCATATTCCACCCAGATCCCGCGGGCTTTTTCCACCACTTCGCTGCTCCAGGCTCTTTCATGCTCGATGCCCACAATGCCGCATCCCTTTTCCCGCATCGCCCTGTGCATCTCTGCAAGGTCCGGCATCTCCTTCAGGCAGTTGCCGCACCAGGTTCCCCAGACGTTCACCATGGTGATCTCATTTTCCGCAAACAGCTCTTCGCTCTTCACAGGGTTGCCGTCCAGATCAAAGGATTCAAAGGTCAGCGTCCGGCCCTTTGCCGCAGAAATCTCTGTATGGGGCTCAAAGAAGGATCCGCTGCGCACGGCTTCGCGGATATCCCTGTCCAGAACATTGATTTCGTCCACCAGGGCCTGATCAAGCTCCGCCGTAAAGGCATCATAGCCCACGTGATAGTCATCTTCCGGGAAAGCGAAATAATAGAACTTCAGATTTCCCGCAGCACCGGCCTCAAAGGATTTTTCCCAGTCCCACACCTCCGCTTTCAGGGCGCGGGCTGTCTCTTCCATGCTGGCATCCGAGCCAATCAGACAGCCGATATAGACATAGCTCCGGACGTAATCCAGGTACTGCTCATCCGTGACCGTGCCGTCCCGGACCGCGTTCATGAATGCCTGCATTTCTTCCTCGGGCATGGCCGAATACATGCAGTCCAGGCAGTACATGCGCGGCTCATAGGAGATGATGCCGGCACTCTTGATTCTCACAGTTCCCTGCAAGTCACTGTAATCCCCGGGCAGCGTCAATTGCACGCCGCATGCCGAAAAATCCGTGTCCACCTCGGTATATCCGGCCGCAGACGCCAGGCTCAGCATCAGGACCAGAAGCAGGACCACCAGAAGCATTCCCAGTTTTTTCATTTTTACCTCATTTCCTTCCT
>CACYNZ010000336.1 GCA_902775835.1 uncultured Eubacteriales bacterium
CCGAGACCGCCGGCATTGGCGTGGGTGATCCGGTAAAGCTGACACTGAAGGAAAAGGCCGGGGCCCTGTCGGTACAGGAGGTCAACAACCTGGTCTACACCGATAACCGCGCGGACTATGCAAGCGATGAAGTCTTTGCCAATTTCCGGCCTGTCACCGCGGGTGAAATTGCCGAAGGCCGTCTGTACCGCTCCGCGTCCCCGGTGAACAATTCCAGGGGCCGCGCCGCCATTGCCAGCGCGCTGGCGGAAAAGGCGGGCATCCGGTCCGTGCTGAACCTCGCCAATACGGAGGAAGAGGTGGCCGCCTTCTTTGCCGAGGACGGCTTTGCCTCCGATTTCTACAGGGAACTGTACGATGCGGGACACGTAGCCTGCCTGGGCATGGCTGCGGACTTTGCGTCTGAGGACTTTGCGGAAAAGCTTGCGAAGGGGATCTCATTCCTGGCTCATGAGGAGCCGCCGTTCCTGGTGCACTGCAATGAGGGCAAGGACCGTGCCGGGTTTGCATGCATGATCCTGGAAGCGCTCATGGGCGCCGGAACGGAGGAGATCGAGGCGGACTATATGCTCAGCTTTGCCAACTACTACGGCACCGCGCCGGGCACAGCGCAGTATGAAACGGTTCTGGAGAAGAACATCCGTGAAATGATGCGCGTCATTGCCGGGCTTGAGAAGGGCGCTTCCCTGGAAAACGTGGACATTTGCGCGGCGGCGGAGAACTGGCTGCTCAGCGCGGGCGTTCCCCGGGAAGATCTGGATATGCTTAAGGACAAGCTGGGCGGACAGGCCATTGGCGCGGCGGAAAAAACCGTCCAGGACCTGATCGAGGAACTGGTGGTCTGTTACGGCGCCCACGGCGCGCAGGCTGACGCGGCGGTGAACAGGCTTCTGGAGGAACTGAGCGCGCAGAATGCGCAGCTCGGCGAAAAATGGACCGCCGTCCTGGACCTGTGGCGCAGTGTCCAGTCGCCGGACCTGCCCATTCATGAGGGCATACTGCCGGACGGGCTTGCGCAGACGGACGAGCTCTGCCTCGTGGTGCTGGGATTCCAGCTGAACCCGGACGGCAGCATGAAGGATGAGCTGGTCGAGCGACTGAAGGTGGCAAAGGCAAGCGCGGAGAAGTATCCCAACGCATACATCGTCTGTACCGGCGGCGGTACGGCGTCGGAGAATCCTGAGGCCACGGAGTCGGGACGCATGGCGCAGTGGCTTGTGGACAACGGGATCGCCGAAAACCGCGTGCTGGTGGAGGACCGGTCTCTGACCACCGCGCAGAACGCCATCTATACCTTTGAGCTGCTGAAGGAAAAATGCCCGCAGGTGAAGGAACTGGCGATCATCTCCAGCGACTATCATATTGCCACGGGCATGCTGCTCTTCGGGGCCGAGGCTGTCCTGACGGAGGAGCCTCTGACCGTAGTCTCCAACGCGGCCTGGCCGGCTCCGTCCGGGGAACTGTCATCCATGTTCCAGGCAGGCGCATTGATTGAGCTTTCCGGGGACGTGGAAACAGCGTTTGAAATCTACTACGATACCTATGATATTCATGAGCTGCCCGGCGCTGCCTGAGCAACGGGGAGCTGGGATAGACGCAGAATAAGGGGCACCGGCAAATGCCGGTGCCCTTGACCGTTCCGTTTCAGTGCAGCTGACCCGGAAGACTGAGCTTCTCCTTTTCTGGAAACTGCTGATCTACGCGTCCTGATCGATGGCTGCGTACAGTGTGTTTCAAACACTCGTACCTCATATTGCTTCATGTCTGCCTTTGGGCAGCATACGGAGCACATCAGAAACTGCTCAGGCAGCCAGCTGCGGTCAGTGTCCGGACAGGTTTCTCTGTTCTGTTGTGGTTCTGAGGCGCTTCGAATATAATGGAGATGCCATTTGCACGCCAGGGGACAGATGAAGGAGGATACGGGGTGACACAGTATGAACGCATGACAGCCGGGCTGATTTATGATCCCGCGGACCGGGAAATCATGGATGAACAGGTTCCGTTCCAGGATCAGCTCTGGGCATTCAATCAGCTCAGGCCAAGCGACTATGCAAAGAAACTTGAATACATGCACGCCGTTTTTGCGGAGTGCGGGGAAAACTGCTATATCGAACTGCCTTTCCGAGCCAACTGGGGTGGACATCATCTGCACCTGGGAGAGGGCGTGTATATCAATTCCAATATGATGCTTGTGGATGACGGGCATATCCATATCGGCAGCAAAGTGATGTTCGGCCCGGATGTGATCATCACAACGGCCAACCATCCGATTGATCCTGTCCTTCGTGCGCGTGGACTGCAGTACAACAAGGATGTCTGGATCGGGGACAATGCCTGGATCGGCGCCGGAGCCATCATTCTCCCGGGTGTCCATATCGGGAAAAATACGGTGATTGGCGCGGGCAGCATCGTAACAAAGGACATTCCGGATGATGTGGTGGCGGTAGGAAATCCCTGCCGGGTCATGCGCCCGGTTTCCGAACGGGACAGGGAGTTTTTCTATAGGGATGAAAGAATTGACTGGGAAAACCTGCAGGAATGAAGGAAATATCCATGGTCAGACTTCATATCCGGCAGCGTCTGCGGGTACCGGATGAAATACGCCGAAAGGTGCGGTGCCCGGAAGCATCGACCCCATGGAAAAGGCGGGATATACGGAGCGGAGAAGAAACTGCCGGTTCATGCGTACAGATGGTTTCCCGGGGACTCTGGGAAGTCCGGACGGGAAAAGGATATAACAGGTATTCACTTATTCAATCGGGATTGTAACAGGAGGGTTTTCCATGAAACGCAGGACGTATTTGCTGATCACGCTTGTGTGTGTACTTGTCTGTCTTCTGTCATTCGGCTCTGTGGCGGCTGGTGAGGAAAAAGCCGGTTCTGACACGGAAACCATTTATCAGGTGGCGCTGCTGCAGTCGCTAGCCCAGGGCCATTATGACGGGATTATCACGGTGGGCGAACTGAAGGAACATGGGGATACCGGTATTGGCACCTTTGAAGGCGTCAACGGTGAAATGATTGTTCTGGACGGCGTCGTATACCAGGCGATTTACGATGGCAGCGTTGTGACCCCGCCGGACTCTGAGACGGTGCCCTTTTCCAATGTGACATTCTTTGATCCGGATCTTCACGTCCAGCTGACGGATGTTCCCGACATGGCGTCGCTGCAGGAACAGCTGAATCAGGTGGTGCGTGAGAACGGAGCCAACCTGTTCTACATGGTAAAAATCCCCGGCGAGTTTTCGGCCATCAAGGTACGCAGCGAGTATAAGCAGGAAAAGCCTTATCGAGAACTGGATGTCGCACTCGCCGAGGATCAGGTTGAATGCGACTATGAGAATATCCGGGGTACGATGGTCGGCCTGTACTGCCCCTCGTTCATGAGCGGACTGAACAGCGTCGGCTGGCATTTCCATTTCATCTCTGAGGACCTGACCCGCGGCGGCCATGTGCTTCAGGTTAGCGTTGGCAGCGCGGACGCCGCCCTGGACTCGACACCCGGGTTTACGCTGGGGCTGCCCGAGGAGGATGGAGATTTCCAGAGCATGGATCTTGGCCGGAACATGGATGAAGCCATCCACCGCGCAGAAACCGCAACTACATCTGACTCCGGGGCAGAAGATGCGGCCGAAGGAGCGGAATAAAGGTAGTTTTGCAAAGGACAGGCAACAATTGCAGGAAATGCTGACCGGTCTTTGCCGGTACACAGTTACTGGCAGCACAGATAAAGGAGAAGGCGTCCGGCCTCAGTATGCGGCCGTTCGCCTTCTCCTTCCTGTTTTTCTGCCATGCTTTCTGTTATCCTGTCCGGAATCCGCTTCATGAGGGGAAAACTGCATGATCATGGAAGTGGATGGCATCAGGTATGAAACATCTGATTTCCGGAAAACAGTTTCTGAACCCTGTCAGAAAAGTCTTACCAGTTTTTGTCAATAAAATCGATTTCTTCCGGGTCAATGCCCATGGACCTGCACCACTCCAGCCTAATGTTCCTTGGTGCACCTGAAGGCCTTGTCCAGGCGGATCAGAGCGAGCAGATGCTGTTTGCGCAGCTCGGTCAGTTCGCCCCCGGAAATCATGGTCATCTCGTTCATATTGAGTTCCTTCATGTTCATAGCAGCCTGTGTCATATTCTTTATCCTATCTTTCTG
>CACYNZ010000337.1 GCA_902775835.1 uncultured Eubacteriales bacterium
TCCGGCGTCAGCTCACCCAGGGTTGACACCCGGTCTTCCTCAAAATTGAGCATGATTTCAATCTTCTCAAAGCTGTCCGGCATCAGCTGGACCATGAGTTCCCTGCACGCTCCGCACGGCGCACCGGTCCTGCCGTCCGGCATTACGGTCAGTACCCTGCAGATCTTCTGCTCACCGGCCGTGAGCATGGAAAAGATGGCACTGCGCTCCGCACAAATGCCAAGGCTTGAGCATGTATCCACGCACACCCCGGTATAGATTCTGCCCGACTCAGACTGAACCGCGGCAGCCACGCCTCCGGCATCCACATACCTGGAAACCTGCCGGCCATGCTGGACAGCCAGGGCCGCATCCCGCATCCGCACCCAGGTCCACCGCTCCCGGGTCATGAGGTTCACATGCCCGATCCGCACTTCATGCATGAGCGGAACATCCACGTCCGGGGTAGTCCACTGATAGCGGAACCCGCACTTTTCCTGAACGCGCCGGGAGCGCTCATTTCCCTCGTAATAGCCGCACCAGACCTTCTGCATGCCCATGTCTTCAAAGGCATGCCGCAGCATTTCCCGCACCGCTTCGGGCATGATGCCCTGCCCCCAGAAAGGCCTGCCCAGCCAGTAGCCCATTTCGCACTCATCATTGCGGTCCGTCATGTCGGTCTGCCCGTTCATTTTCAGGCCTATGCTTCCAATGGGCCTGCCGTCCTTTTTCAGGCACACAGCGTACACCTCGCGCACCGACAGCACATTGCGGATCACATCCAGGCTCTGTGCCACACTTGTATGCGCCGGCCACCCGGCAATGGGACCCACATCCGGATCGCTGGCATATCGGTACAGTTCTTCCGCATCGCTTTCCACCCAGGGCCGCAGGATCAGTCTTTCGGTCTGCATGTTCACGCCTCCCCTCTTCCCGCTTGCTCATGCACTCCAGACTTTTCGCACAGAATCATATCACAGGCAGTGCCCGGCTGAAAAGTGTGCACAGGTCCCGGACATCGACTGACAGCACAGAAAGAACCGCCGCAGGCATGCTGCGCGGTTCTTTCCGGAAATCATCATTTTTTCTGTCCCGGGGCATGCAGGCCATGCCGCGGTTTCTCAGGTCCGTCATCCGTTTCTCTGAGACCATCAGGGATCCGGTACATTGAATTCCCGGACAAAGGGTTCTTCTCTCGTGCACGGTTTCCAAAGAGGCTGACCGTTTCCATTGGGATCGCCTGTGCGCATGAACGCGCTCCACGCGTCCAGCATGTCCCGGCTCAGCATCCGGTCCTGTTCCGTCCATGGCCGCCAGCACCGGTCCAGCGTGCCCATCATGTACCACAGTTCCGCTGAATGCCAGGCACCCTGTGCATCGCCCGGCAGATCCCTGGCAAAGCAGTACACATAAGCGGGCTTTCTGCCCAGGTCTTCCAGTTTATGGCTGAATGCCACACTGCCCCTGTACAGGGGTGCCTGTGTCCGGTCCCCGTCTGACATGCCGCTCATCAGATCATCCTTCGTGCATCCGATCATATAGGGAATATCCCGGATTTCCCCCCGGTCCATGAGCTCCGTGCAGTTGCCCGTAAGGAAATACCCATCAATGCACGGCCGCAGGAAGAGGCCGCCTGCCCGCTTTTCCACTTCCCGTGAGAGCGGCTCCAGCATGGCATACACGTCTTCTGCGGGCATCGCGCGCATTTCCTCCAGATCCCGGACGCCGGCAAGGTCCGAGAACACTTTTCCGAACTCCTCCGCTTCCCGGAGCGTGAAGGCGCGGCCCATGGCGCTTCCGTACACACCGCCGCTCTGCAATATGGCGCGGCTGATCCACTTCCCGGCCAGCGGAGAACAGACAAGGGTCTGGGTACTCATGGCCCCGGCACTCTGGCCGAACACCGTGATTTTCCCCGGGTCCCCGCCGAATCCGGCGATATTCTCGGCCACCCATTCAAGGGCCGCCGCCTGATCCAGGCTTCCGTAGTTCCCGGATGTGCCGCTCTCCGCCGTGAGCCAGGGATGGGCAAGGTATCCGAAAAGATTGCAGCGGTAGTCCACACTGACGAAAATGATCCCGCGCCGCGCAAACGCGGCCCCGTCAAACTCCTTCTCCGTAGCCCAGCCATTGAGAAAGGCCCCGCCGTGAATCCAGAACGCCACGGGGCAGTCCCCCGCGTCCTTCGGCGCCCAGATATGCAGATACAGGCAGTCTTCATCCATTTTCCGGTCATAGGCTGGATCATCATAGAAATCCCGGTCCCAGGGCGGCATGGATCCCGGTGCCTGCCAGCATTTGCCGTGGAACTCCACTGCCTGATACACGCCCTGAAACCTTTCCGGCTTCTGCGGCGCCTTCCACCGCAGCGCCTCCACCGGGGGCTTCGCATACGGGATTCCGCGGTATTCCCAGTAATCGCCCCGGTCGATGCCCTGCACCTCGCCATAGCGTGTCTGTGCCATGCGTCTTTCCTCCTTATGGTTCATATTTCCAGCCATGGTCATCATGATAGATCATCAGGCGTGTCATGCCGCCGTCAATACAGACATTCTCCCCGGTGATGAAACCGGCCTTTTCGGAGCACAGGAACAGGATCAGCTCCGCCACATCCTCCGGGCGGCCCACCCGGCCCACAGGCTGCTGCAGTGCGTCCGCCCCGACGATCACCGAGCCGGTGGTGTCAATCCATCCCGGAGAAATGCTGTTCACCCTGACACGCCCGGCAAGCGTGACAGCCATGGCATGGGTCAGGGCGGCAATCCCGCCCTTGGCCGCGGTATAGCTTTCCGTTCCCGGCTGACTCATGCGGTCACGGGAGGAAGAAAGATTGATCACCGACGCATGCTCCGCAAACACGGGCAGGAACAGCTGCGTCAGATAGAACGGCGCGGTCACCCCGATGGCCAATGCCCTCTGAAACTCCTCATAGCTGCAGTTTTCCAGTCCCTTCATGGGCGGCGGCACATTATTGATGAGAAAATCCACACGCCCTGAGACGCGCTTCACCTGCTGCGCAAACGCTTCCAGGTCTTCCCTGCGCCCCACGTCTCCGCAGAAGGAGGTGCCCGGCGTGATATCCATGACATGCACCACGGCATTTTCACGCCGGAACGCCTCGGCTGCCGCCTTTCCGATTCCGTGGCCGCCTCCGGTGATCACAGCCACCCTGCCCTCAAATTCGCTCATGGGTCTGCTCCTTTCCGCAATCCATGCATGCTTATCCGATCCAGTCCACAGGATTCCCCTTCCGCTCCAGCGGCTCACGGACCGGGGCTCCGTGCTCCCCGTATCCGAGAATCAGACCGCCGGTGACCGTCTCATTCTCCCCAAGCCCCAGACCGGCCAGGTAGGTCCGCACCTCCGGATTCCCGTCCAGCCAGTGCAGCTGATTGATCCAGCAGGACCCCAGATTCAGGGCATTGGCCGCGATCATCATGTTTTCCAGCGCGCAGGCACTGTCCGCCATGGCGTTTCCATAGCCCTTCCGGTTGGCCGTGACAATCAGGACCGGTGCTCCGTAATGGAACACATATCCCCCGCGTTTTGACGCTTCGATGGAATGCCGCAGGGAAGCATACGTATCCGGGCCTGCCTCCATCTGCGAAAAGGCATGCTCCGCCAGAACCGCCAGCTCATCCAGAGCCTTCCGGCTGGTGATGACCAGCATATGCGTGCTCTGATTATTGCCCCCGCTGGGCGCGCTTCTCCCGGCCTCCAACACCTGTTCAATCAGTGCCCTCGGCGGCATATCCGGCTTCATGCTCCGGGTGCTTCTCCGGCTCAGAATCGCTTCCATGGCTTCCATGGGCATGCGTCCCGCTTTCTCTGTGCCAAGCGTCCTCAGAAACGCCCGCACCGAGCGCGTCATTTCCCGGGAAAACCCGGAGTGATACTTTCTCTCGCAGAACGCCCGCATCCAGCCCTCATAGCCTTTTTCCCCGGCCCGGGCTGCAAACATGGCGCGCAGCTCATCCGGCTCATGCACATGATATGCATTCTCCTGCACAGTCCAGTGCAGATCCACCCGCTCCGGCTTTTTCCGTTCCTTCTGCTGTTCCGTGGGATACCCCATCACCAGCATGGCAGCGGGAAAAACATACTCGGGAAGCGACAGGATCTCCCGCTGGATTTCATAGTTTTCCATGATATCCCCGATATAGCA
>CACYNZ010000338.1 GCA_902775835.1 uncultured Eubacteriales bacterium
TCGGTCAGGTCGCGGGAGAGCTCCAGCTTCTCCATGAGCGCTGCACGGCATTCCAGAAAACGCTGGTGGTCCATCATGACAGTTTCCTCCTTCCGGTGAAAATGGCAGCATTCCTGTCAGGCGGGAACCGCAAAAGCAGCCAGCCCATAACAAAAACGTGAAAAACAACAGAATATTAAAAGAAATACAGGATTATCTTGTGAAAAGTGTATATGTGGGTGTATAATCGTTTCAACAAGTTTTCCGGGTCGGAATCCGGGGAAACAATATAAATTTCTGCCGCCGTTTCAGCGGGGCAGTCACAGAAGGAGGAAAATGTGATGAAGAAAAGATTGATGACAGTACTGGCAGTTGGGTGCATCGCCGCGGGCGTGGCCGCCGGCAGCATTTACGCCGAGGATACGAAGTCCATCATCGAGCAGGCACAGGAAATGACCCTGGAGGAACTTGCGGCAAAGGCGATCGAGGAATCGAACGGCGCAACCTTCTACGGCGTGGGTAATTCCAGCCGCGGCAAGACAGCTCTTCCTACCTTCATCGAATATCTGCAGACGATCGATCCCTCCTATAACATGGAGTTCGACTGGCAGCAGCCCAAGAACAACAAGATCTTTGAGCAGCTGCAGGCAGATTCCCTGAAGCCGAGCGGTACATTTGCCATGACCCTGATCCAGGACGGAAACCAGATTCAGTCCAAGATGGCGGATACCGGTATTCTTGATACCTTCATTCCGAAGGAGTGGGCAGAGGCGAACGGAGTGACCGCAGCGGATTATGACGGATTCCTTGAGCTGCAGCTTCTGAACAAGGTGTTCATGTACAACTGCACAGGCGACAAGGTTTATGACAACTGCTGGGATTTCGTGGCAGAAGGAAGCCACCCGCTCTTCATGGGCATTGATTCTGAGATCGTCGGCAAAAACTTCCTGTATATGCTGACCAAGGATGAGTACGCGCAGTACCTGAAGGATGCATTCGACGCCCTTTCGGAAGAGGAGAAGGCGTATTTCCAGCCGACCATCGACGCGGAAGCTGAGGATGCGGAGCTGTTCGGGCTGGGTGAGAACGGCGCTTATGCGCTTGCCTATATTAAACTCTGGGTCGGCGCTTATAATGAGCAGACCGACGACGGCCCGATCTGCCAGACCCTGGTGGATGCTTCCGCTACCGATCAGTCCGGGCTTCTTGTTTATTCCAAGCTTCGCTCTGTGGAAGAGTCCGCTGCCGTTTCTGTCAACAACATCAAGGTTGCTGCCTACGAAGACGGTTATGAAGGCTTCGGCGGATACGGCTACTGCCATTATCTGTTTGTGACAGACAACAGCCCGCTTCCGTGGACTGCATGCGCGTTCATTTCCTATATGACCACCACTGCGGAAGGCTTTGACGCATGGGGCAAGGATATGGGCGGATATTCTTCCAATCCGGAAGTCGCTGCCAAGATCGAGGAGATCTACAACCATAAGCAGGGCGGCTACAATGAGGCCGGCGAGGATGAATTCCCGGCCAAGGATGACCGCGGCAAAGAATGGTGGGTCAACGACGGCAAGCTGATCGTCGAGGATCCGGCTTACTGCGCATCCGTTGACTTTACGGTAGGCAGCTGGGTGGAGATGCTTGACCACTATACCGGCGAAGAAGCGGCTGAATAAGTTTCTTTCAATCTGAATAGTCCGGCTGCAGATAATCAGGGACGGGCGTGCAAAGGCCGGGAGCTTTTGCACGCCCCTTCCATTTGGGAAACGCTGATGCATTCCTTTTCCTGCCGGCAAAGTCCCTGCATCCGTGTTTCCTTAGAGACAGGAAAACAGGCAGTACCTGCATTTCCTGCAGCATAAAGGAGAGAAGAGCTTGATGACGAAGAAAAGCACTCTTACGATCAATAAGCTGAAAACCTATTTCTCCAAACCTCAGAATGTAATCCTGCTTCTGTTCGGCATTGTGCTCACCTATACTACGGTGGCACCGATCATCGCCATTGTCAGGGACACCTTCAAGATTCATCCGGGCACGATCGACCAGTTTCTGACGAAGAAGTCGGAGGGCTACTCGGCCGCCAACTATGTGGATCTGTTCACGTCGAAACTGGCAAAAGTCAACCTGTGGACGCCGCTGCTCAATACCGTCATGCTGGCGGTACTGACCTGCGTCATTTCGATCCTGTTCGGCGGAATGGTCGCCTTCCTGGTGACGCGCACGAACCTGAGGTTTAAGAAGTATATCAGCTCGATCTTTATATTCCCGTATATCATGCCGCAGTGGACGCTCGCCGTTGTGTGGCAGCATCTGTTTAATTCAAACGCGGTAACCGGCACATCCAACGGTCTGCTGACTTCGCTGACCGGTATCACGATGCCGCTCTGGTGGTGTCAGGGGCTTTTTCCCTGCGCGGTGGTTCTGGGACTGCACTACACGCCATTTGCCTATATCATGATCGGCGGAATCTTCCGGAATATGGACGCGAACCTTGAGGAGGCCGCCACGATCCTGGATACGCCGAAATGGAAGATTATGACGAGGGTTACGCTCCCCATGATCAAACCGGCCATCCTGTCCACCATACTGCTGGTATTCGGAAGCGCCATGGGATCCTATCCGGTACCGCATTACCTGAACTTTATAACGCTTTCGACAAAGTATGTATCCATGAATTCGAAGTATACCGGTGAAGCCAGTATCCTCGCGATTATCATGATGCTCTTCGGAATCATGATCCTCGGTATCAACCAGATGAGTCTGAAGAGCCGCAAGAGCTATACGACCGTCAGCGGAAAGTCCGGGCAGATTTCGAAGATCAATCTCGGGAAGGCCGGACAGTGGGTCATTGCGGTCATACTTATATTTGTCACCTTCATGACCAGTATTTTTCCGATTGCCCTGTTCGCGATCGAAACCTTCCTGCCCAATCCCGGTGATTACAGTTTCCTTTACACCAGAGATATCAGCCATCTGACAACGAAGTGGTGGCTGACCAGGGGAAACGACGCCGGAGCCCTCTACGGGCAGAACGGTATTCTATTCAATGGCATGATCCTGCGCGCGCTCAAGGGAACGCTTTTTGTGTCCATCATGTGCGCCCTGATCGCCGGCACGATCGGAACCCTGATCGGCTATGCGGTATCCAAGAACCGCCGCAGCAGGTGGGCGAATTATGTAAACAATATCGCTTTCCTGCCTTACCTGATGCCGTCCCTGGCAGTCGGCGCCGCCTTCTTCATCCTGTTTTCCAACGGGCGTCTGAACCTGTTCAACACATACACGCTTCTGGTGATTGCGG
Organism: uncultured Eubacteriales bacterium; assembly: GCA_902775835.1. The sequence continues at coordinate 3,278 of CACYNZ010000338.1, forward strand.
GCGTTGTCAAATACATCCCCTTTGCCAGCCGCGCGGCGCTCAATTCCATGCTTCAGCTGTCCGGGGAGATCGAGGAAGCGGCGATTATTCAGGATATCCCCTGGATTAAGCGCATGACCAGAATCATCATACCGATCCAGAAGTCCTCCATCATCAGCGGTTTCATGCTTCCTTTTATGACCTGCCTGAGAGAGCTGTCGCTGTTCCTGCTTCTGTGCACGCAGGGATTTATCCTGTCTACTACACTTGACTATTTCGACGAGATGGGGCTTTATGCATTTTCAAGCGCCATCAACCTGATCCTGATCGTGCTGCTTCTGGTATTCAACGCACTGGTAAATAAACTCACAGGCGCGAGTCTGGACGAAGGGATTGGAGGAAACTGATATGCCAGCTATTACATTAAGTCATATAACAAAACGTTACGGCAGCTTCTATGCGGTGGAAGACCTGAGCATGAAGATAGAGGACAACGCCTTCATCACCCTTCTGGGACCGTCCGGCTGCGGAAAGACGACGACACTGCGCATGATCGCGGGACTGGAGACGCCTACCTCCGGAAAGATCACGATCGGCGACAGGGTTGTATTTGACAGTGAGGCCGGGATCAATGTCCCCCCGAACAAGCGCCGGGTGGGTTTTCTGTTCCAGAATTACGCCCTCTGGCCGAACATGACGGTTTATCAGAACATCTCTTTCGGCCTTACGAATGTAAAGCGGGAGATGCCCGTACTGGATGATGAGGCGAAGAAACTGGCCGCGCAGATCGAGGCCCTGAAGCATCCGAGGGATATCCAGGATATCCTTGAGGAGGCAAAGACCAAAGACGGAAAACCGGACAGCGGGAAGATCTGCCTGAAACTGA
>CACYNZ010000339.1 GCA_902775835.1 uncultured Eubacteriales bacterium
GCAGTCCGCTGTCCACTGCGATATTGTCCACATAGGTCATGCCGGTGGCGACAGTGTCCACCACCGTGTCATGGCTCCGTTTTTTATACGTTTTGACAATCTCTTCATAGGTCTTCATGGATTCGCCCCCTTACCTGAATAACTGGAGTATGTTCACGATCACCCATGCGCCGGCGGCAATGGAAACCAGGACAATCAGCTGGCTCATGAAGCCTGTGGGCAGATGCAGCTTCCCGATCTTTGGTCCCTGTCTGCTTTTGCTGCATTCTTTTTCGATCTGGTCCAGTCTGCCCCGGAGCTCCTGAAACTGCTTTTCGCTTTTCTCGATATAGGTATCCAGCGATTTTTCCAGGTGCCGGAGTTCGTTTCCGGTCTCTGTTTCAAGCTTGTCCATTCTGCTTTCAAGCTCGCTTGCAGCGCTGCGGATCCGGCTCTGGTCCTCACAGAGACCTTCCGCAACCAGAGTCATTTCTGAAGTGAACGCCTCAACCAGTTCCTGAGTATTGTCTCCGCGGACAGCTTTCAGTGCGTTTGTCAGAAACTGTCTGGGTCTGCTGAGCATGGATTCCTGCTCCGTCATGCAAACGGCCTCCTTTCTGCCATTCCCGGCTGTGTTCAAAAAAAGTATACGACGCCGGAACGAAAAAAACCATAAGAGAACGATTAAAAACTGGAACTGTGCCATTGACAAGCCGCAGCGGGTCAGGTATTGTGTTTCCAGGAACGAAAAATCATAAAGATAAGCAGGAAAGGAGCAGGCGGAGGTCCTCGCCTGAAAATCGCATGAAAAAACAATTTCTGGTTCTTTTGCTGTGCCTGTGCTGTATCTGTCCGCAGTGCTCGCTGGCAGATCCGTCCCCTTCCTTCTCATGGTATGAGGTGTTTGTCCGGTCCTACCAGGATTCAAACGGAGACGGGATCGGAGACCTTCCCGGGCTGACTTCGCGGCTGGATTATATAAAAGACCTGGGCTTTGACGGAATCTGGCTCATGCCCATCATGCCCAGTCCGAGTTATCATAAATATGATGTGACAGATTACAAGAACGTGGACCCGGAATACGGAACAGTCGATGACCTGAAACAGCTGGTTCAGGCGTGTCACAGCCGCGGGATCCGCCTGATTCTGGATCTTCCCCTGAACCATACCTCGACCCTGCATCCATGGTTTCAGGAAGCAGTCCAGGCTCTGCGATCCGGCAGTACAGAGAATACCAGGATAGCCTATTATCATTTTTCGCATACCCCCGGTTCCGTGCAGACCCCGGTGGAAGGCTCGGACTGGTTTTATGAAGAGCAGTTTCAGGGCGGTGGGATGCCGGACCTGAATCTGGACAACCCTGAAGTCATGGAGGAAATCCGCAGCATAATACACTTCTGGCTTAATGACTGTGATGTGGATGGATTCCGTCTCGATTCCGTGACAAATTTTGATACAGGCAATACAGAACATAATATTGAGCTGCTCAACGGAATCCGGGACATCTGCACGGAATGCCGCCCAGGCAGTTTTCTGGTAGCTGAGGCCTGGACCGGTCTGAGTCAGCTGGCTGAATACTACAGAAGCACCATAGACAGCTTTTTTCTGTTTCCTGCTTCTCAGGCAGAGGGCTGGATCGCGCGCTCCCTGCGCTCACGGCAGCCTGCCAAAACCTACTGCGGTTATCTGCAGGACCTGCAGAATGCAATTCCTGACGGGCTTCTTGCCACATTTCTTTCCAACCATGATACGGGCCGGGCTGTTGGGAGCCTGCAGGGACGAAGCCGCCCGGAAACCGTCAAATTTGCCCATACTGCCCTTGCCATGCTCGGCGGATGCACGTTTACCTATTACGGTGAGGAGATCGGCATGGTGGGTTCCGGTGACGATCCCAACAAACGTCTCGCCATGTACTGGAATGACTCGGATATGACGCTGCAGCCGCCCGGAACCACCAAGATCGAGTATGCCTATCCCTGTGCCGATGAACAGCTGAAAGATCCTGATTCGCTGCTTCACTATATCCGCCGGCTCAATGAAATCCGTAAACAGTATCCCGTTCTTTCCAGTCGGGTGTCGGAAATCTGCTACTCGGATCCATACAGCTGTGTGCTCAGGAAAAAGAATATGGATTCAGAGGTATTCGTGTGCATGAATCTGTCCGCGTCCAGGGAAGTATCGATCCCTGTTGGGAAAAGTGCTGAAGCGCTTGCCGGACTTCAGGCAACGGAAGCCGCTTTCAGTCTCAGCTCCGGAGTGCTGACACTTCCGCCCTATTCTCTGGTCGTGCTGTCTTCTTATGAACCATCCCGGCCTTAGCGGCATGTACAGAAAAAAGTAAAAACAAACCACTTTGACATTGCTTTCTTTGCGTGCTATACTTTTATACGGTTATGCGGAATAATCCGCAAAAATTCATACCTTTGGAGGAGATATCATGAAAAAACTGATTGCTCTTGTCCTTTCATTTGCCATGCTTCTCTCACTGACTTCCTTCGCTTATGCCGATGGATTCAGCGGAGAAATCAAAATCTGGGTTGCCGAAGCCACCGTGGATTTCACCAAGGAAATGGTGGAGAATTTCAAGGCGGCCAATCCTGACTATGCCGACATGATTGTTTCCATCGAGCCCGTCGGCGAAGGCGATGCTGCTTCCAACATGATTACCGACGTCGAAGGCGGCGCTGACATCTATGGTTTTGCCCAGGATCAGCTGGCCCGTCTGGTGGCTGCCGGTGCTCTGGAAGTTGTAGCTCCCGAGAACGAAGAAATCATTGCTGCTGAGAACGATGCCGGCTCTGTCGGCGCTGTCAAGCTGGGCGGCACCATGTATGCCTATCCCATGACCAGTGACAACGGTTATTTCCTCTATTATGACAAGAGCGTTGTCAAGGATCCCACCTCCCTGGAAGCCATCCTGGCTGACTGCGAGGCTGCCGGAAAGAACTTCTACATGGAAATCAACTCCGGTTGGTATCAGACCGCTTTCTTCTTCGGTGCCGGATGCACCCTCACCTATGATACCGATACCGAAGGCAATCTGGTCGGCATCAATTGCAACTATGCTTCAGAGAATGGTGTGAAGGCTCTGAAGGCCATGATCAACATGGCAAAATCCCCCGCTTTCGTGAACGGCTCTTCTGCTTCTGCCGCCACCAATATCGGTGCCATCGTGGATGGAACCTGGGATGCCAATGCCATGCAGGAAGCTCTCGGCGAGAATTTTGCAGCTGCCAAGCTGCCTGTGGCTGATGGATTCCAGCTCGGTGGTTTCGGCGGATTCAAGATGCTCGGCATCAAGCCCCAGGTGGACGAAGCAAAGCTCGCTGCATGCGATGCGCTTGCTCTGTATCTGACCAGCGGTGACGTGCAGATTGCCCGTTACAATGCTGTTCAGTGGGGTCCCTCCAACCTGACTGCCCAGCAGAATGAAGCAGTTCAGGCCAATGAAGCTCTGGCTGCTCTCGGTGCTCAGCTTGCCTATACCATGCCTCAGGGACAGTATCCTGGTGAATACTGGACACTGGCTTCTGCCCTGGGTGATGATATTCTGGCTGATAAGCTGGACAACGCAACAGACGAAGAACTGATGGCGGTACTCCAGAACTTCCAGGATACGGCTTCCACCTACGTCAAGTAAGTTTTGTGGCAAGAGGACTGGAACATTGCGTTTTCAGTCCTCTTTTTTACTAAGCTGACCACCGGACGGGAGGAAAATCTTCATGACTGATCTGGATTATCTGAAGCGATCCAGGCTTTCCAAGCTGGCGTACCGGACCGGGAAACTCATACGGGGCATCCCTGGTGCCCTGGTCCGCGGCTGCGTAAAACTGTGGAAATCCATTATTGACTTTTTCGCATTTCTTGGCAGGGAAATTGCGGATATTGCGGGCACGTTTGCAAACGGTGACTGGAAAACCCGTCTTTCTTTTTTGATTATGGGTTTTGGCAATGCCAGCCGCGGACAGTATTTCCGCGGAATTCTGTTTTTCCTTTTTCAGACCGTATTCAACCTGTATATGGTGAATTTCGGCATGGCCTATCTTGCCAAATTCCATACCCTCGGCGATGTTCCCACCACAAAGCAGGGGCGCGTCACGGTATATGGCGATAATTCCTTTTTTATCCTTCTCTATGGCATTCTTAC
>CACYNZ010000340.1 GCA_902775835.1 uncultured Eubacteriales bacterium
ATTGATGATATTCTTTCTGCGATTCATGCCACGCACGCGAAAACAGTCTATGTATTCCCGAATAATGGCAATGTGGTGCTTGCAGCTCAGCAGGCTGCAGCATTGGCAGAGCCGTGCAATGTATACGTAATCTCGACGAAGAATGTGGCGATGGGAATTGCAGCAGCTGTCGCATTTCAGCCTGACGCAGATGTAGAGCATAATATTGCAAGGATGGAAGAGGCAGCTCAGCATGTAAGAACGGCAACCATTACCTATGCGGTTCGCGACAGTGAGTACAATGGTATACATATCACCCAGGGGGATATTATCGGTCTGCACAACGGTGTTATTGAATATCAGGGGAAAGATATCTGTGATGTAGCCATGCAGACTGTGGCATCTATCATGGATGAGGAATCAGAGCTGGTTACCGTGTACTACGGAGCCGAAACCAGTGAGGAAGATGCTCAGGAACTGTCTGAAAAGATCGGCAATGCCTATCCGAATGTGGATGTGGAATGCCACCGTGGAGGACAGCCGCTGTATTATTACCTGATTTCAGTGGAATAAAGGTACCAGTATAAGGTGTAAGTAATGATGGAGCTAGAAGAGATCCGTGGTCTCGGACCGTCTCGTCTTGCAAAACTTCGCGCAATGGGAATTGACTCATTGCGCGATCTTTTGTTGTATTTTCCGGTCCGATACGAAAACATGAGTACTGAAGCTCAGATTGAAGATTCTGTGGCTGCGCCCGCGTTGCTGCGCGTTACCCTTAAAGGAACGCTGAATGTTCTGCGTTTTCGAGGGATCACAAAAGTTCAGGGGAAACTTTTGCAGGGCAGTGCACAAGTGAACGTTGTGTGGTACAATCAGCCGTGGATGAAGCAGCAGCTCCTGCCTGGAAAAGAATACCTTTTATACGGGCAGTCGGTTATGAAACAGAATGCCCTATGGCTTCAAAATCCCAAGATTGTGTCTGAAAAAGGCATCTATCCGGTTTATAGATCCATCGAAGGCCTGCCTCAGAAAACGCTGCGCAATATGCTTTGTGAGTGCCTTGACCAGACGGATGATCTGTTTCCTGAGACGCTGCCGGATATTGTTCTGCAAACATATCGACTGATGGCAAAGGCGGAAGCAGTCCGAACAGTGCATCTTCCTCCAAATATGGAGCGGTTGCATGACGCACAGAGAAGGCTTTTCTTTGAAGAAATGCTCATTTATCAGGCTGCAATGGGCATGAAAAGCGGTTTCCACTCTGGCAGCTTCCCAATGAAAATCACCGGAGAAATGGAGGAAACGTACTGGAATGCATTGGGCTTTTCTCCTACAGAGGCACAACGACGCGTTCTTCGTGAAATAGCAGGGGATATGAAACGCGAGGTCGCCATGAGCCGGCTGGTTCAGGGCGATGTGGGATGCGGGAAAACAGCTTTGGCATTCGGCAGTATCTATCTGTGCTTTCGTTCCGGCTTCCAGTCAGCCATGATGGCTCCTACGGAGATTCTCGCCATCCAGCATTACCAGGAAGCGTGCAGGGTTCTTGAACCATTGGGTGTTGTGTGCCGGCTGCTGACTGGCTCTACCAAGGAAAAAGAACGCAGGGATATTTTATCAGATTTGGAATCAGGGCATTGTCATGCTGTTTTTGGAACTCATGCTTTGATTTCAGACAGAGTAAAGTATCATGAGCTTGGTTTGGTAGTGACCGATGAGCAGCATCGGTTCGGAGTTCGCCAGAGGTCGATGCTGCAAAGCAAAGGCAGAAATCAGGAAGGGGCAATGCCTCATGTTCTTGTCATGTCTGCCACGCCCATACCCCGTTCCCTTGCTTTGATACTGTATGGTGATCTGGATGTTTCCATTGTGGATGAATTGCCTCCGGGGCGTACGCCTGTGAAAACAAGGATCGTTCCTGAAAGCAAACGAAACGGCATGTATACATTTCTGCGGGACGAAGTTTCACGCGGCAGACAGGGCTATGTTGTGTGCCCTCTGGTAGAGGATTCTGAAGCCATGGAGGACATTCGTTCCGCCCAGAGCACTTATGAAGAGCTGGTAAAGAATGAACTCAAAGGTCTGAGAGTTGGCTTGACATGGGGGAACCAGAATGCGGTGGAAAAGAATCAGGTGCTTCAGGCGTTTGCGGGAGGAAGTATCGATATCCTTATTTCTACTACAGTGATCGAAGTAGGTGTAAACGTCCCCAATGCTTCTGTTATGATTGTAGAGAATGCATCACGATTTGGCTTGAGCCAGCTGCATCAGCTGCGGGGACGTGTCGGCAGGGGAAATACGGAAAGCTGGTGCTTTCTGGTAGCTGATGCTAATGAGAAGCTGAGTATTCTAGCACGAACCAATGATGGCTTTCAGGTGGCACAGAAGGATTTGGAAATACGTGGTCCAGGGGATATCATGGGAACGAGACAGTCGGGCCAGCCTTTGCAGGAAATGCTTATGCGGGGAGGCATTCAGCTGCTGGATGAAGCAGTACGCTGCATGAAAATGCTTCGGGAGCAGCCGGAACTCGAAGAAGCCAGAAAACAGGTCGAGCGTCTCGCTGTCGGGGAATATCGGAGTCAAATACAGGAAATAGCACTCAATTAATATTTCGAGGAGTGAAAGTATGTCGCATGCATTCTTTGAAAACCGTGAATTGTCGTGGCTGCGTTTTAATGAACGGGTTTTGGAAGAAGCTGAAGATGAAAGGGTTCCGTTATGCGAACGACTGTCGTTTCTTTCCATTTTTCAGAGCAATCTTGACGAGTTCTTCATGGTGAGAATCGGTTCTCTTCATGATCAGATGCTCCTTGACTGCGAAGCCAGAGACAACAAAACAAATATGACACCCGCGGAACAGATTGATGCATGCATGATCAGGGTGCGTGAACTGTGCAGAAGGAGAGATAAAACCTATCATACCCTGATGGATCTTCTTCGCGACCAGGGGATCACACTGGTGAATTTCCGTTCCATTTCAAAAGAAAGCGAACAATATCTGGGACAGCTGTTTTTAACAGAATATATGCCTTTGCTGTCAAGCTTTGTTGTCGGAAAAAAACAGCCGTTTCCCTTTTTGAACAATAAGGAAATATATGCCATAGCGGTTCTCAATACAGATAAGGAAAAGGAACGGATTGGCATCGTTCCATGTTCAAGCCAGGCTTTTCAGAGACTTGTGGAAATCCCGGATCGCAAGGGATGCTATATGCTTGCGGAGGAACTGATTCTCCATTACCTGCCTTCGCTGTTCCCCAAATATAGAATTGTCAGCAAAACCCTTGCAAGAATTACCAGAAATGCCGATATTGATGCAGATTCCATATACGATGAAGATTTAAATTACAGAGAACACATGGTAGAGGTGATTCGGAGAAGAAGAAAACTGTGTCCGGTCCGCCTCGAACTTTCCCGCCAGATTGATGCAGCGATTATTGCTCGTCTCTGTGACTTTCTCCAGCTTGATCAGGAGCGGGTATTTGAATACGATTCTCCACTGGATATGTCTTTTTTCGGCATTCTGCAGGATGGGCTCAGGAGCCACGCAGACCTGTTCTATGCGCCAAGGCATCCTCAAAACAGCCCGGATATTGATTTGAAGCGTTCTGTTATCAGCCAGATTGAGGAGCATGATGTCTTACTTCATTATCCTTATCAGAGTATTCGGCCTTTTCTCCGGCTTCTTGGAGAGGCTGCCCATGATCCGGAAGTCGTGAGCATCGATAATAACACACTGGAGTTCTCACACAATGTTATGGCCCTGAAACCGGGGACGGCTTCGATCACTGTAACGGTTGTCGATGAAAACGAAGATCCGGTCGCCGGCATCCAACCGAAGTCAGTAGAGATCACTGTATTGGACCACATTACAGAAATCGAACTTTTAGGCGGCGATAAAGTGCTGGATATCGGTGATGCGTATCAGCTTAAAGCGAGGGTCGTACCTGAAGACACAACGGACAAAATCTCATGGAGAACTTCCGATGAGTCTGTTGTGACGGTTGACGATACCGGGTTCATTACTGCAGTTGGCAGCGGAAAGGCCGTTATTACTGTCGCTTCACCGGACGACATTTCCTCTTCCATAAACGTTACTGTTTATGAAAAAGCCGGGATCCTGACGCTGGACAGCA
>CACYNZ010000341.1 GCA_902775835.1 uncultured Eubacteriales bacterium
GCGGGGAAAACTATACCTATCACGGCAGGCCCATTTCCTGCGATCTGAAAACCGCCGCCATTGACATGGGCGGCTGGGTGCTGGAACTCCATGAACCCGCCGGCGGGGAAAGCTCGTTCCAGGATTTCCTGGACAAGCACGGCAACGGAGTGCATCATATCGGTTTTGAGGTAGGCGGCGACCGGGATGCCATCATCCGCGAAATGTCGGATGATGGCTATGATACCGCCCGCACCATGGGCATCTATCCGGGAAGCAGCTGGACCATCGTGGACGGCGAAGACACGCTGGGCGTCAACCTGAACATCAAGCCCGTGCGCTGAAATCAGGCGCCTGTTACAAGGAGGAAGCATACATGATCTACGCAATGCTGGAGGGAATTGACAAGCCCCTCTCCCGTCTGACCTATGGCACGCCCGGCTCCGCCACCCGCACCGACCTGCGCGCGGAAGCCTTCCGCAGCTATGATCTCGCATGGGAAGCCGGCTTCCGCACATTCGATACGGCAAACAGCTATGGAGCCGGGGAAGAAACCCTCGGCGCGTGGCTGGCCTCCCGCGGTCTGCGGAATCAGGCCGTGATCCTGGACAAAGGCTGCAATCCCGGTCAGAACGGCAGCACGGACCGTTTTTCCGCAGCGACCATCCGCAGCCAGGTGGAGGAATCACTCCGCCGCCTGCAGACCGATCACGTGGAACTGTATATCCTTCACCGGGATGATCCCACCGTTCCGGTAGACGAGATTGTGGAGGAGCTCAACCGTCTGCATAAGGAAGGCAAAATCCTGCGCTTCGGCGGTTCAAACTGGACCCTGGAACGCCTCCTGCAGGTGGAAGCGTACGCGCAGCAGCACCAGCTGGAAAGCTTCACCGCGGTCAGTCCCGCTTACTCTCTGGCCGAATACATACGCGATCCCTGGGGAGGCAGCGTTGCCCTTTCCGGCAAAGACCGAGAAAGCTTCCGCGCCTGGCTCCATGAAAACCGGCTTCCGGTATTCTGCTATTCCTCCCTCGGCCGCGGATATCTGTCCGGCAAGTTCCGCACGGACGGAAATACCCCCATTGAGCAGTGCCTGCGCCAGGGCCCCATTCTGGAGTATGACGCCCCCGTCAACCGTGCCCGTCTCGCCAGGGCGGAACAGCTCGCAGAGCAGAAGCACTGCACGGTTTCCCAGATCTGTCTCGCCTGGCTTCTGAAGCAGCCGATGAATCTCTTCCCCATTGTTGCCCCGACCTCCGAAGAGCATATCCGGGACAACGCAGAGGCCCTGAACCTCCCGCTTTCGGATGCCGAAGCCGAGTGGCTCTTCGGCTGACCTGCGGTTTTCACGCATTCACAGGCTTTCGTGAATTCCATTTTTCCGGATTGAAGAAATCCGTTTTGTATGTTATTGTCTTCCTGCCCATATTTTCCACCGGTGAGAAGAAACAGGAGGGATCGCATGGCAGCCCCGAATCTTGCTCAGCGTTTTCTCGAACTCAAGAAGCAGGTAGGCGGAAACCGCGAAAAACAGGCCTTTGAATTCACCTTTGGACGCACACCCGAAGAAGGCATGGGAATCACAGCCCCTGCCCCGCATATCGTGCGGATTCTTTCCCAGATCCATTACGCGCTTGAAATGCAGCAGACCGGAGCCTGCAGCGGCGAGGAAGCCATAGGTCAGGCACTCGGTATTCTGGAAAACCATATGCGCCAGGAGGGCGTACTGACCCGTGGCGCATGCATGGAAGCGGAAAACGCGCTCATGCCCCTTTCCGGCGCAGCCAGGTCCTTTGATCTCATTTATGTGGGTCATGCCCATATTGACATGAACTGGATGTGGGGCATGCAGGAAACGGTGGCCGCAACCCTGTCCACCTTCCGCTCCGTGCTGCATATGATGGATGAGTATCCGGACTTCACGTTCATGCAGTCCCAGGCCGCCGTCTATGAGATTGTCGAGCGCTATGACCCTGAGCTCATGCAGGATATCATCCGCAGAATCCGGGAAGGGCGCTGGGAGATCACAGCCAACGCCTGGGTCGAAACTGACAAGAACATGCCGGATACCGAATCCCTGCTTCATCATGTCAGTGTCACCCGTTCCTATATGGAAAAGACATGGGGCGTGGACACCCGGTCCGTCCAGGTGGATTTTTCCCCGGACACCTTCGGCCACAGCCGTTTCATCCCGGAAATCAACTCCTTTGCGGGCATCCGCTATTACTATCACTGCCGCGGCACCCAGCAGGACGAGGTCCTGTTCCGGTACCGTGCCCCGTCCGGCCATGAGGTGCTGACCTACAAGGAGCCTTACTGGTATAACAGCGGAGTCAATCCGGACAACGCCATCGGGCTTCCGCAGCTCACCCGCAAATGCCGCGGCCTCAAGACCGGGCTCATCGTGTACGGCGTCGGAAACCACGGCGGCGGCCCCACCCGCAGGGACATCGAGCGTGTCCGCGAAATGGCGTCCTGGCCCGTATTCCCGAGCATCCGCTTCGGCACACTCCATGAGTATTTCCACCGCGCAGAGTCCGTCTATGACCGTCTGCCCGTTCTGAACCAGGAACTGAACCCCATCTTCACCGGCTGCTATACCACCCAGAGCCGCATCAAGGCGGCCAACCGGAAAGCCGAACTCTCCGTCCGTGACGCATCGCTCATGTCCGCCCTGGGCAGACAGGTATGCGGCTGCGAATACCCGGGCTCACGCCTGGACCGTGCCTGGCGGGATATCCTGTTTACCCACTTCCATGATATCCTCACCGGTTCCTGTGTCCAGGAAAGCCGCGAATATGCCATGGGCCTGCTCGCAGACGCCATGGGCTTCACCCAGACCGCGCTGGGCAATACCCTGCGCGTCATCTCGGAGCACGTGGACACCTCACAGTTCCAGACCGGCGAGGACATCTCCCTGCATCAGGCGGAAGGCGCCGGCGCGGGAGCCGGCGTGAGCTTCGGCGTCGGCACGGGCATGGGCCGTGAACTGAACACCTACTTCGGTGTGCCCAATCCGGAGCGCGGAAGCGGCCGGACCCGGGTATACACCGTATTCAACACTTCCTGCGTCGACCGCACGGAAGTGGCCGAACTCCTGGTCTGGGATTACACCGGGGACCTGAGCCGGCTCGAAGCCGTGGACGCAGCCGGTCACGCGCTTCCGCTTCAGATTCCCGAGAACATGCCCCAGCGCTACTGGGACCACATCTATGCCCGGGTTCTGGTGCAGGTTTCCGTGCCTGCCCTCGGCTACAGCGTCATTGCGCTGCAGGAAAAGGCACTGGACAGATATCCTGTTTTCCGCCTCAATGACGTGCGCGTGGATCCGCCCACCGGCCCCATGATTCTGGAGAATGAATACCTCCGCGCCGAGATCGGCCCGCGCCAGGGCGCTCTGGTCTCCCTGATCAACAAGGAAAGCTATCGTCAGCAGCTTTCCGCTCCGGCCGGGCTCTGCCTTGCCATGGCCGATTCGCACACATCCGATGCCTGGCGCATCGGCCGGTATTTCTCCCTGACCCCGGCCGAGGGCGTCACCTCCATGAAATTTATTCCCGGTCCGGTCCGTCAGTGTGTCGAGATGGAGCAGCAGATCCTTTCCTCCACTGTGAAAACCCGGATCACACTGGACCGCGGCAGTCGCGATCTGCATTATGAATGGGAGATCGACTGGAATGAAACTTCCCGGAATCCTTCCGTCCCCGTTCTGCTCTTTGTCGCTCCCCTGACCGGAAACCCGCCCACTGCGACGCGGGATGTACCCGGGGGCTTCGTCTCTTCCGAGCCGCGTCACCTGGACGTACCCTGCCTGAGCTTCCTGTCCGCGGAGAACGCGGGCACCGATCTTACGCTCATCAGCGACAGCAAGTATGGGTTCCGCTTCGCCGAGCACGCGCTTACCTGCACACTGATCCATTCCGCCGGCAATCCGGACCCGTATCCGGAACGCGGCCTGCACCGCATCTCACTGTGGATCTCCACGGTCAGCGGTTCCCCGCTTGTGCGCAAACAGCATGCGGAGGCGCTGAACCGGCCGCTGATTCCCATGTCCACCCGCGCCAGGGCCGGCCAGCTTCCCACGCAGATGCAGTTCATGAAGATTTCCTCCAATGTGCTTCTCACCGGCGTGGA
>CACYNZ010000342.1 GCA_902775835.1 uncultured Eubacteriales bacterium
CGGAAGATCCTGCTGCAGGTCTCCTCCAGCTCCTCCTGTCTCTCCCGGAGATTTCGCATTTCGTAACTGCTGACATATCCGGATGCGTTAGCCACGCGGGCGATCTGATTGATGTTCGTGCCGATCTTGGTGATGCTGTAGGAAGCGTTGTAGCAGACAATGCTGCCGTTCTCATAGTGCCAGATATACTGTGCCGTGCTCCCTGCCAGAGAAGTCGTGGCCGTGATGATCTGGCCAACCTGAGGCGTATAGGTGGAAAGCGTAACACTGGTAATCTTGTTCGTGGCAGGCTCCGGTTTCACGGTGGTAATGAACTGCAGCATCATCCAGCCGGTCCGTCCGCCGATGGAAACATACGCCCAGTTGCCCTGGACGCGCAGCACAGTGAGCTCCGTGCCAATCGCATAGCTGTCCAGAACCGAGGCTGTGGTCGAAGGATTCAGGCGGAGAAGTACATTTCCGCCGTTTCCGGAATACACATATCCATTATAAACGATGAAGGGATCAGGTGCTGCAGTAGGGGTCGGCGTATAACTGCCTTCCGTGAGAAACGCTGTCATCATGTATCCGCTGGTATTTCCAATGACAATGCTGCTCCAGACAGGTCCTGCATTGATCACCTGGACTGCTGTACCGACAGGGTAGGCACCGAGAATGCCGTAATGCGTTCCAGGACCGGAACGCAGGCGTACGGGCTTTCCATTGGTGCTGGTAACATAGGCGGTTCCCTTAGTGGGAACCACAGGGGAAACAGGTGTGACCGGTGTAACCGGTGATACCGGAGCGCTTGTGGTAATGTACTGAGCCATCATATAGCCCTTGATATTTCCGATCTGAATATAATCCCATACACTGCCGGATGACAGAATCTTGACCTGCGTGCCCACCGGATAGGTACCGATTATGCCATAGGCCGTACCAGCACCCGTCCGCAGATTTACGCCGCGTCCGTTTCGGGAGGTCACATATCCCGTATATGTGGTGGGGACCACAGGCGTAACCGGCGTGGCAGGCTTGGTGCCGGAAAGATACTGAGCCATCATATAGCCGGTGACTGAACCGATCTGGACCCGATCCCAGATACTTCCGACAGAGAGCACGGTGACGGCGGTGCCGACATTATAATAGGCGATAATGCCGTAATTGGTTCCGGCACCAGTGCGAAGTGCGACCCCCAGGCCGTTCGGAGAAGAAATATAAGCGGTAAAACTGGAGGATCCGCCGCCGGATCCGGACGACCCGGATGTGCTGGACAGATACGCCGCCCGCATATATCCATTGCGTCCGTCCGGTGCCTGCACGGAACACCAGCCATTGCTTGTGGAAAAAACGGTAACGACTGTGCCAGACGGATAACTGGCAATCGTGCCAGCAGAATCACTCGGTGCATTTCTCAGTCTGAGCCATCCGCCAACCACCACTGCCGTGGAATCTGCAAGTGCCGCAGATAATGGCAGGACAAGGCTGAATATGGCCAGAACCAATGACATGGCAAGAACCCGTTTCATAATTGACCGACCTCCTAAAACCGCGTTTTCCTTTATCCGTTCAGGTCATCCGATTCAGGCAGGATTGTCTGAAAGGTTTCTTCACAGATGCGTTCAAATTCAGGATGAATGACAAGATTCCAGCGCATCTGTGAAATCAGGACGCCTTGTTCAGTGATCTGGCAGTACCAGTAGGTCTCAATATCATTCTCATCAAAATAGACAACAGCTGTTTTTTCATCTTCCCCGAGAATTATTTCCGCATTGGCAATGCCGGTGGTTTCATCCTGTACAAGTGTTTGGATGGTACGACCGTTGATCGGAGTAAGCAGCACGGAGAAGGAAGCCGACTCGTCTTCCAGCATGGCGGAGACTCCGTTTTCCAGTTCCTGAACATTGGCACCGAACATGGCGGGATAAATGACAGTGAAGCCAAATTCTTCATTATTGTAGGATGAAGTCAGGTAGTCTTCTGCCTGCTGCGTATCATCCGCCAGAAGATCCGCCTGATAGCGCAGAGAGGCAATCTTCCAGCCGGAGGAAGCGCTGTCATCCTTGTTCAGCGTAAGGAATGCCTGCATGTCCAGCCACTGGATATTGGCGAGATCTTCTTCCGAGAGGGCATCAAATCGGTCATTCGCAATATAGACGTACCCGATCAGGGAAAGCTGTGACCCGGTTTCATTAGGCTGGATGTCCATCATCATAATGCCGATATAGCGGCTTGTGTCAGTTTCCACTTCTGACAGTTCCACATCACCTGCAGGAAAGTCATAATTCCTGCTCAGCCATTCCAGCGGCTTGTCAGAAGGTGTGACGGAAGCAAAGTCTGCACCGACTTCACTGCCGAACACCGCAGCATCCGCAATGACCATATTGACGAACTCGGATGGCAGCGTTTCGCCTGCAGGCAGCTCCGTCGGAAGATCAGAGCAGCTGAGGGATGCGCTTACTGTAAGGTCCACAATAGGCCGAATCTGGGAAAAAACAATGTCCTGTTCAAAGACCGACATCGTTCCAACAGCGGGAGTCTGTCCTTCACCGAAAACGCAAAGAGGAAGCATAAGAACTGCCATCAGGACGAAAAGCATGCCGAATTTCCTAGAATGCATGCACATTACCTTCTTTCTGATCTGGTGTTCATTAGTATAAACGCAGAAACATGCGTGTTTCTTCCGCATCACAGACTGTTTACAATCATATGCAGAAACCGCCACTTACGCCAAGGACCTGACCTGTTATAAAAGAGGCGGACGGGGAGGAGAGAAAGGCAGCAGCTTTTCCTACATCCTCCGGTTCTCCGATTCTGGAAAGCGGTGTTTCTTCCGCTAGAGCACTCAGGGTTTCAGCTCCGAGTTCGTCATTCATCCTTGTGCGGATCACGCCCGGAGTGATGCAGTTTACGCGGATTCCTGAAGGGCCGAGCTCTTTGGCGAGCGCTTTTGTCATGCCGATCAGTGCGGCCTTGGAAGCCGAATATGCGACTTCACAGCTTGCTCCGACTTCTCCCCACATACTGGAAATCAGAATCACAGACCCCTGTTTCCGTTCAATCATGGAGGGCAGGGCCTCTTTCAGTACACGATAGGCACCGCTCAGATTGACGTCAAGGATCCGCTGCCATTCCTCTTCCTCCGTGTCTGTAAACAGACGGATCAGGGAAATTCCTGATGCATAAACCACCGTATCCATTGCGTGGGCATACTGAAGAAACCGACGGATTCCATCGTGCACCTGCCCCGTATCGGATACATCCATGGAAGTCCAGGAAGCCTGACCGCCGTTTTTCTGTATGTCCAGCGCTGTCTGCTCAGCAGAAGCGGTATCTGTATGGCAGGTAAAAAACACCTGATATCCTGCTTCCGAAAGTGCCAGGGCACAGGCTCTGCCAATACCCCGGTCTCCACCGATCACCAATGCATTTTTAGGCATGGATGGCTCCTTTCAGGCAAACAACTTCACTGTAATTATAATGAAAAATGGACAAAAAGAAAACCCCTTGCCATAAGGAAAGGAGTCGTCTTCATAATCAGGCTATTATTACACCGCGGCTTTGTTCAGCTGCTTTGCCATACGGGCCTTTTTGCGATTAGCGGCATTCTTGTGGATAACGCCCTTCACGGCGGCCTTATCAATCGCGGAGGTGGTCTGGCTAAGCTGTGCACCGGCATTGGCAGGATCTGCTTCGACGGCGCTATAGAACTTCTTTACGGAAGTACGCACACCATTCTTGATCATGCGGTTCTGCAGGCTCTTCTTTTCGCTGACCTTGACGCGTTTCTTTGCGGACTTGATGTTAGGCAACTCATTTCACCTCCCTAAAATACTCGATGACCAAATCATCGCACGTCATCTTATCAAAAAAACCGTATAAAGACAAGGCCTGCGGGAAGAAAAATTTCATGTTTTGGGGGCTGAATTACGTTTTATCGTGCATTTTTTTCAAAAACACTGTTTTCGACAGGTACAGATCGTCCCGCGCTTACAGTTTCATGCCTGTCCTGCCTGTTTTCGTCATCAGAATTCCGATATGCAAATTGGAAGGCACCGGCGCATTTTTATTCCTGTCGTCATGGACCTGAAAGCAGCTTGACGGGGCAGATAGCCTC
>CACYNZ010000343.1 GCA_902775835.1 uncultured Eubacteriales bacterium
GATGGGCGGATTATACTCTTCCCGCCCCGGTTTGACAAGTTCCCGGGTGAATGAAAGAAAAAGCCAGTCTCACTTTTCCGGCCGGAAATTTTATGGATTCCTGTCACATGAAAGGGAGTATTTTTCCCATTGAGAGAAAAAGTGTTTCAAGGCATATCCATTTTATCCTTGAAAAGGTGCTTTTCTGACGTTGAAAAAAACGCGAATTGGTGCAAGAATGGAAATTGATTTCCTTATTTCCAAAAAGGATCCGACAAACAGGCATAATGTGTCGCCGATTGAAGTAAAATCCGGAAAACGATATACATATTCATCACTGGGTAAATTTATCACCAGATTTCACGAGCAGCTGGATATTCCTTATATTCTGCACACAGCTGATTATTCTGAGAAGGATGGAATTGTCTTTCTTCCGGTGTATTGGACCTGGCTGCTGTAAATGGAATATGGATATTGCTGCAGGTAAAACAGTATTCCTTATCGACTATGATGCTGAAGACGGTCTCAGCATGCTGCACAGGCATAACGGCATCACGCTTGTCTGCCCGCCAGGCATATATAAGGATAACAAGGCTGGAAAAACCATAATGTCATCATGCTCATCACAGGACCTTTCCGTCATTTCAGAAGAGCTGATTCAGGCAGAGAAAAGTGCAGACCAGCCTGATTGGAAAGATCATAACCCAGGAGGAGGATTTATCTATGCACATGCGAAAGAAAAAGTGGGCCCGGCCCGAACTCGCGGGCTGTCCCTATTACGCGGCCTTTCCCGAAGACAAGCGAGGGCAGTGGCGGAAATGCTTTCCCGCTCAGCCCCACCTGCATCTGGAACTGGGCTGCGGAAAAGGCGTCGGCACCGCCGCGTGCGCTCTGCACAATCCGGATACCGGTCTTGTGGCGGTGGACATTTCAGATGACGTTCTCGGGGATGCCCGGCGCAACGCGGAGCTCGCCTTCGGTGGCCGGCCTGTGAATAACCTGTTTCTCGCCAAGCTGGACATCAGCTATATTGAGCATTTCTTTGGCCCGGATGACCAGGTGGAGCGCATTTACCTCCCCTTCAGCAATCCCTGGCCGCGCCGCCGGCATGCCAAGCGCCGCCTGACGCATCCGCGCCAGCTCATGCAGTACCGCACCTTCATGGCACCGGAGGGTGAAATCTATTTCAAGACCGACGATCTTCCGTTCTTCCAGGCTTCCCTGGAATACTTTGAGGCTTGCGGGTTTGAGACGGTCTATCTGACGCATGACCTGCATGCGTCCGGGTTCACGCCCAATTACGTGACTGAGCACGAAGCACACTTTTCCGCGCTGGGACTTCCCATTCACTTCGGCATCTTCCGCATGCTCCCGGGCACATTTGTCCCGGATTCGATGCGCTTCGGCATGCCGGGTGAGGATGAACCTGAAGAAGAGGACAGTTCTGAAGCAGTGGACGGGGCTGTGTAAAAGGAGGCTGACGCATGGAAATGGATAACGTGAACGTGGAACAGGTGGAAGAAACCATCGCGCTGTTCTCCAGCATGGACCTGAAGACCGCCGTCCGCGGACTGCTCTTCCTGGTGGTGGGACTGGTCCTCGTACGGCTTGCGCTGATGCTTCTCAGCCATATGCTGAAAAAATCCAGAACCATCCCGGCATCCGCGCACACCATGATCAAGACACTGATGCGCATTCTTCTGGATGTCGTGGTGGTTCTGGCTGCGGCCAATACGGTGGGCATTCCCATCACATCATTCATGGTGTTCCTGTCGGTCATCGGCATTGCCATATCCCTTGCCGTTCAGGGCATTCTGTCAAACTTTGCGGGCGGCATTCTGCTGCTGGTCTCAAGACCTTTTGCCATCGGTGATTTCATTGAGTGCGGAAGCGTGTCCGGCACTGTGCTGGACATCACCATGCTGCACATCAAGCTTCAGGCGCCAGACCGGAAGGTCGTCTATCTTCCGAACTCCACGGTCTATTCATCCATTCTGACCAACGCGTCCATCTCCCCCATCCGGCGGGTGGATGTGAGCGTGTCCGCTTCCTATGACAATTCGCCCGCCCAGGTGCGCGAGGCGGTTCTGGACCTCACCCGGACCATTCCCGGAATTCTCCAGGACCCGGAGGTTCAGGTGCATGTGGAAAACTATGGCGACAGCGCCATCGGCTATACCATCTGGGCGTTCTGCGAGGGAAAGGATTTCCTGACTGTCAAGTATGCGCTGCTGGAGGGACTCTATGACGCCTTCAGGGCGCACTCCGTGGAAATGACCTATCCGCATATGAACGTGCACATGCAGGACGGCTGAACGCTTACTTCATGAGCCTGTCCAGTTCGGCGCCTACTCTTTCCCTGAGCTCATTGAGCTTTTCCAGGGTGGGGATATTCTGCCCCGCGTACATGTCATCCACCTGCCAGACCGGGCCCGGCAGCGGCGTGTCACCCGCCCTGCGCGGGAAGATATGCCAGTGCATGTGCCTGCCCTTGCCGTTGCCCAGAAGCTCATAATTGATCTTGTCGGGATGGAAGGCATTCTCCACGGCCTCCGCCGTCATAGCCATGTCCCGCAGGAAGGCCTGACGGAACTTGGGCGCCAGCTGGCTGAGCTCCGTGGCATGCTCCTTGCACAGAAGCAGGGTGTAGCCCTCAAACCGCTGATGGTCCCCGATGACCACATACCCGGTCTCGAGTTCCCGGACAAAATACGGGTTCAGGTGCTGCTGGATCTTGTCAATGCGGTCGCAGATCAGGCAGACGGAAGCGGGCTGGTGCAGATTGCGCCGGTAATACATGGCCGGGAACGTCTGACTCCCGTCCGTTTTTGTGAACTGCGTATCGCGCATGTATTCCATACCCAGCTTTTCCATGACGCGCCGGCTCTTGGTGTTTTCCGAGGCGAACACCCCATCAATAGCTTCCACCGGCCGTGTCTTCTGGATATGCGCCATCAGGGCCTGGATCATCTCACCCGTGTACCCGTGTCCCCACTGGTCCCGGCGCAGGTTATACCCGATCTCCCAGGCATTGCGCTCCGGGTGCCAGGTGAGTCCGCCGCTTCCGATGAGCTCGCCGGTGCTCTTGAGCACAATGCCCTCATCGTATACGTCCGGATCGTCGGGATTCCTCGATTCCAGCCAGGCCCGGACATCCGCCACGTCATGGTACAGCGGATAGATCATGTACTTATTCACTTCCGGATCCGAACCCCAGAGAAAGACCGCCTCCGCATCCGCAGGGGTCAGCGGCCGAAGAAACAGGTGTTCCGTCTCAAGATAAACTTTCATACTCCGCCTCCATTCCATATATCCTGCATGACAAACGCGGTCTCCGGCACCTGCCGGGGACCGCTGCTTTTACGGATGATTCCGGTAATAGTTGATCAGGCAGCCGTCCACAATAATCTGACGCTCGTCCTCGGTCAGTGCACCGGTGGACAGTTCTGTATCCAGAACGGTACCGTCCGCTTTCACGATATAGGCTCTGATACAGGGCCGGTTTTCCAGGACCGCCTGACGGATCTCGGGCACATAGACATAGTCATCCAGTGCCATGTCCTCAGGATGCTCGGTCACAAACGGGGTCATGCCCCAGTTGATGCAGTTGGAGCGATAGCGCTTTGTGGCATACTGCCGCGCGAAGTTCGCGCTTCCGCCCATGACGCGCTGGCAGGAAGCCGCCTGTTCCCGGGCGCTGCCGTCACCGGGCATGTTCGCATACAGCGCGGACCCGAGATCGGTATGCTCCGCATCCGTGTGCACGCCATGCGCTTCCAGGGCGGCATACACCTTCTTCACTTCTTCGTTGAGTCCGATCCCGGCACGGCGGTCACGCTCCATCTGGCGCACAGCCTTGCTGCGGGGCACGTACTGCGGATCCCGGCGGGACAGGGCGAACTCAGACAGGCGCTCGGGGTTCGAGCGGTACGAGGACGTCTCTCCGGAGGGGATCAGCTCATCCGTGGTGGTCACGGGGTCCGTGATATATGAGCAGATCTTCACAAGCAGCGCATCCGTGAGCTCCGGCATTTCCGGCCAGTCCTTGATATTGGGGCCGAAGCGCAGCTCGGCTTCCGCTTCCGGATGTCCCCAGCCGTTG
>CACYNZ010000344.1 GCA_902775835.1 uncultured Eubacteriales bacterium
CCGCGGAGGAGCTGGCGGAGGCCTGCCGTCAGGCGGTGAGCGCCTGCCGCATGAGCCTGATCCGGGGCAAGGGCCCGGCTGTGTTCTATTCCGATGATATCCGCTCCTCGGTTTCCCTGAAGGACTATCCCGCCCAGGAACTGGAAGCGCTGCAGTGGCATCTTCTGCAGGGCGACGCGGATCGGGCGGAGCAGTGCCTGGACGCGGTGGCGGAAAGGCTGCAGACAGACCCGGTGCCACTGGAAATGGCGCGCATGGTGCTCAATGACACGGTGAATGTGACCGTGCGCACCCTGCTTTCCATGCGCGGCCGGGTGAACCCGGACGTCTCCTTCTCGCTGCTGGAGGAACTGCTCAGCGTGGACAGCGCAAGAGAACTCATGGGCCGGCTCAGGCAGCTGATCCGGGATGCCTTTGCCTCGGCAGCCGGGGACGGGGAAGTGGAGGACAGCCGCAGCGAGGCCATGAAGACCTATGTGCGGGAGCACTGCTTTAGCAGTGAGTTTTCACTGCAGATGGCGGCGGACCACTTCGGCCTCACCCCGTCCAACCTGTCGCATTATTTCAAGAACTGCACCGGCATGGGTCTGTCCGAATACGTGCAGGAGGTACGCAGGAACGAAGCCTGCCGGCTGCTGGCGGACACGGATGAATCCATTCAGGAGATCGGCCGCCGCGTGGGCATGCCGAATGTTTCTTCATTTATCCGCAGCTTCAAGCAGCAGACCGGACTTACGCCGGGACAGTATCGCGCAAAACACGTTCGATCTTCTGAGAGTGCGGGCAGATGATCTTTCGTGCACAGAAATAGACCGGGATGGATCATGAAATCCATTCCGGTCTATTTATGTGTTTCGGAAAGTGTCGGTCCGCATTATACCGATTCCCTGAGAATCAGTTTACATGGAAGGGTTTCCTGAACAGGTGCAGTGTCAGGGTCTGCGATCTTCTGGAGAAGAAGCTGAGCAGAGCGTGTTCCGATCTGGCTGAGGGGGAGTTCAATGGTAGTCAGGGGGGGGATGACTGCATCTGTCAGATCCAGGTTGTCAAAGCCACACACTGCTATCTGCCGGGGAACAGACAATCCGGCCCGGCTCAATGCCTGAAGGACGCCAAGAGCCATGGAATCATTCATGGCGAAAATGGCGGTGGGACGACATTCGAGAGAAAGCAGATATTCGGCTTCCTGTCTGCCGGAATCGGTGCCCCAGTTGCCATAGCGGATATATTCCTCCGGAACCTGAAGTCCTGCCTGATGCATGGCGGAAAGAAATCCATGAAGCCGTTCCTGGGTGGGAGAGGAGCTGGGATGCCCCGCAATGATGGAAATGTGAGTATGGCCCCGGGAAATGAGCAGATTTGTCATTTCCCGGGCAGAAGATTCATTATCATAGGTAACGAAGCTGTCCTGATCTGATGAACGGGAATAGGCATAGACTACCGGACAGGGGATGGGATCAATGAGATGGTCCAGAAAGCGGTCATGCATGCCGACATAAATAATGCCTTCCACATTCGAGGAGAGGAGCAGGAAAACAGCCTTGGCAATGGATTCACGGTAATTCCTGATATCTTCATAATGATTGTAGAGATCATCCAGAAGATGAAGATCCAGCAGAAGTGTGGTGTAGGCGTGGCGAATCAACTCTTCCGAGATACCACTGACGATGCCGGGGACAGGAAGGCCGCGGATATCTTCAACAAGGATTCCGATTACACGGCTGGTTCCTGAGCGAAGGGATTTGGCAGCGTGATTGGGCGTGTAATGTGCCTGGTCGATGGCTGCCAAAACCCTGTGGGTTGTGCCGGGGCTGAGCTTTTTGGTTCCATTGACGACGTGGGATACGGTGGCGGTGGATACACCGGCCAGACGTGCGATATCTTTAATGGTTGCCATGTCCGCCTCCTGATAAGAGAGGGATAAGCCGTTGCTTTCCACGCTGAAATATAGCAGACCATAAAGGGCAAGTCAACAGAAAATGCATCTTTCGGCATAAAACAGACAAGAAAAGCACAAATTTTAGTTGACAAATAGAAATGCTTACATTATAATTCCATTGAGCAGTGGTTAATCGTATAACCTCGTAAAAAGTATAAATGCCAGGCAGTGCATCAAGCGGGACAGGAGATGAATGCATGCAGCTGACAGCAGAACAGAAGCGACTGCAGCGGAAGAACCGCTGGATCAGGAACCGTGAACTGTGGATTTGGACGGTTATTTTTCTTTTATGGTGGGCGGTGTTTTTCCTTGCTCCCATCTACGGCATCATCTATTCCTTTTTCGACTATACCCCCGGTCGTACGCTGACCATGGACAAGTTTGTGGGACTGAAGCATTTTGCTTCCTTCTTCACATCCAAGGATGCCATAAAGATCATCCGGAATACCCTGGTGATCAGCGGACTGAATCTGACGATTGGGCATCTTGCCCCGATTGTTCTTGCACTGCAGCTGGATGAGCTGCGGCAGGGCATATTCAAGAAAACGGTCCAGACCATTTCCTATCTGCCCTATTTCGTTTCATGGGTAGTGGTGGCCAGTCTGGTCATCACGCTCCTCAACTCAGAGGGGGTCGTGAATGAGGTACTCATGAAGCTTGGCATTACAAGCTCGCCGATTCCATTCCTCACGGAAGGCAAATATTTCTGGACACTCATCACTTGTGTGAATATCTGGAAGAATATCGGATGGAACACGATCCTTTATATGTCCGCCATTGCCGGCATTGATCAGAGCCTGTATGAGGCGGGGGCGGTGGACGGCATTACCAGGTGGGGGATGGTCCGCTACATCACGATTCCCTGCATTCTTCCGACAATCGTCATGCTGTTTATTCTGTCCATCGGCAATCTGCTGAACCTCGGCTATGAACAGAATCTGCTGCTGGGCCAGGCAACCACAAGATCCTACTGGGAAATTATCGACACATATGTGTACCGCTACGGCATTCAAAAAGGCCGCTACTCCTTCTCCATTGCCATCGGTCTGATGAAGTCGGTCATTGGTCTGATTCTGGTATTTATCTCCAATAGCATAGCCAGACGCTATACTGAGTATTCCATCATGTGAGGAGGGATGGTACGTGAAGCAGGCCAATTACATTAAACGGACCAAAAGCGGCGCCGTATTTGATGCGTGCAATGTCACCATCCTGGTGCTCCTGTCTTTTCTCTTTATTTACCCGTTCTGGAATCAGCTTGTCATTTCCTTCAATGACGGCATTGATGCCCAGCGGGGCGGGCTGTATTTCTGGCCGCGCATGTTCACATTAGGCAACTATGAATATATTTTCAATACGCGGGGTATGCTGGAAGCTGTGGGCTGGTCTGTACTGCGCGTAGTGGTGGGCACAACCACCAAACTGCTCTTTACAGGCATGCTTGCCTATGTGACCACCATACGTCAGTTTCCATTCCGGAAGCATCTGAGAAAAATGTTTCTGATCACCATGTATGTCTCTGGCGGCATGATTCCCACGTACTTGTGGATGATCAAACTGCATCTGCTGGAAACGTTCACGGTCTACTGGCTTCCGGGTATCCTCAGTGCCTATGAGATGATGATCATTGCTTCCTATATTGAGGGGCTTCCGGACTCTATGTTCGAATCCGCCCGCATTGACGGAGCGCGGGAGACCACCATTTACCTGAAAATTGTACTGCCTCTGTGCGTACCCGTGTTTGCGGCTCTGGGCGTTATGGTGGCTGTCGGACACTGGAATTCTTGGTTTGATGTTATGATTTACAATCCTTCGGGCAATTATGACACGCTCCAGATCGTGCTCCGGAATATTCTGATTGAATCTGACAAGATCAAGAAGCTTATGCAGGATGCCACCGTGGGATCTGCCCAGGCCAAGAGTGCCGCTTCCCGAATTTCCACAACATCCATGCGTGCTGCCACCATGATGATTGTAACCATTCCGATTGTGCTGGTGTATCCGTTCTTCCAGCGTTATTTCGTCAAGGGTATTTCCATCGGTGCGGTCAAGGGATGACCGCTGAATCCAGTATGCCAGGGTCTGCTGCATGACCCTGCAGATAAATAAGAAGGAGGTTTTCCTATGACATCCAAA
>CACYNZ010000345.1 GCA_902775835.1 uncultured Eubacteriales bacterium
GAATGAGCGGAATCATCACCGCTGCCACCACTGCTTTTCCCTGCCAGATTCTCGTAAGCGTAAAGATCGACTGCGTATAGGTGTTGCCGGCAAAGAACAGATTAATGAGCGCAACGCTGAGCAGGAAAATCCCCTGCTCGTTCCGGCCAGAAAACAGCATTCTGCCGATTCTCTCATACGCACAGTAGGAGAGAATCAGAAGAATCGGCGGATACACCGTATGGGCAATCACCACCGGCGGAATGGTGGTAAAAAAAGATAATGCCGCCACATACATGCACCAGGGAGAAAATACATCCTTCTGCATTTCCCCGACAAAGCGCCCGATATAATCCCCGTTAGCGGGATTGAACAGCAGCATTCTGTTTCTCAGCAGCGCATCATTTGCTTCCGCAATCCATCTTGAATCATCCTCATCCAGGTGCTGGCCAAAAACATACATGCCTGCCTGATACAGGATGATGACAAATGCTGCGATAAGAAATATATTCAGCTTTTCCTTCTCAAATCCATGCTTCAGGCGCACAGCCGCGCCCGCACCGCACAAGGCCAGCATGCAGAACAGATAGGAAAAAGCAAGCAGGCGAAAGGAAGCCCGAAGATATACCATGGGAACGGCCAGAACCTGAAACACGGCCCACAGGAGAATCTGCCCCAGAAGATATGTATAGGAAACGGATTTCTCTCTGAACAGACTTCCTGCAAGCAGAGGCAGGGCAAATATGCCGATGCCAAGTGCGATCTGTAGCATACGCTTTCCTTTCCATGTCTTTCCATAATGGTCTGTATCATACAGGCAGTCATTTTCCGGTCCCCATGACTGCAGCGGACATACTTCTGCTCAAAACCCTGTCCATTGCACAGCCGTACATCCTCTTCCGTCAGAAATGCGGCAGTGGGCAAAGATTCAGAAGCAGATTATTGTATCATACATGTTTTGATAACACAATTTTCACCAATTTCGACAAATCCGGATATCTGCAGCGTGCTTGTACGGGCAGCCTCCGGTATGCCCCGGTCATGGTAATTGCAAAAGTCCCAGTGCAGTATCTCATGCATCTGGAACTTTTCATCCCGACACGGCTTTTATTTCCCCGCATTTTTCATTTTTTCCAGCGCTTCCCTCACAATCGCACGCTCATCAAACGGGTGCTTCACGCCCTGTATTTCCTGAAACTGCTCATGTCCTTTGCCCGCCAGCACGACAGTATCCCCGCTGCCGGCATGCCTGAGTGCCTTTTCAATGGCAAGCACGCGGTTCTCTTCCACTTCGAACGGGCATCCGCTTTTTTCAATTCCAGGCAGGATATCCTGAATAATATCCATCGGCTTTTCGTTTCTCGGGTTATCGCTTGTCACAAAACAGTAATCCGACAACTGCCCTGCCGTATAGCCCATGACAGGACGCTTGGTTTTGTCACGTTTGCCTCCGCATCCGAAGACAGTAATGATTTTCCCGCTTGTAATTTCCCGGACTGCACGGAGTATGTTTTCCAGTCCGTCCGGAGTATGCGCGTAATCCAGTATCACAGAAAAGGGCTGACCCGGTGCAGGAATATGCTCAATCCTGCCCGGAACCGTATGGATATTGCGCATGCCTGCGGCGATTTTTTCAGGTTCCATCCCCAGCATGAGGCATGCGGAAACGCTGGCCAGAGAATTGTAGACATTGAACGCTCCCGGGACCGTGATCTCAACAGGATACGATTTCCCGCCAAGGCAGAGCGTATAATCCGTCCGGTCCGCCTGATATCGGATATCGCACGCCTGAATTTCCGCCGGGTGATGGACACCATATGTCATCATCGTTCCATGAAAGTTTTCTGCCATGTAGGAACTGTATTCCGAATCCGCATTGAACACAGCTGTCCTGCACTGTGCAAACAGCTTTCGCTTCGCAGATGCGTAATTCTCCATGGTGCCGTGATAATCCAGGTGATCCTGCGTCAGATTGGTGAAAATCCCGACATCAAACTGAATGCCGGACAATCGATCCTCAGCCAGACCTTCCGAGCTTGCTTCCATGACTATGGCTTTGCAGCCGGTCTCGATCATGTGCGAAAAGAGCTGTACCATTCTTTCAGGCTGCGGCGTTGTAATTGTGGCGCCAAGTTTCTCATCGCCTGCCAGGCATTCCACCGTTCCGATCAGGCCGGTCTTGATCCCGTTTGCCTCCAGAAGCGCTTTCGTCATATATGTGGTCGATGTTTTGCCGTTGGTTCCTGTCACTGCAACAACTTTCAGCTGTTTATGCATGGCGCTCAGATAATTCGCACAGCATGTTCTCATCGCTCCAAGTACGTTGCCCACAACAATCTGCGGTATGGGAAGATGCAGCCTTCGTTCCGTTACCACTGTTCGGGCACCTAGCAGGACAGCAAGAAGCGCGCGCAGCTCCATTCTGTGATTCGAAGCACAGAAAAAGATGCTCCCTTTCCGCACTTCTTTCAGGTAATTTGCCAGACCACTGATCTCGATATCACGTATTTCAGAAGAGGTTTCTATGCCTTTGAATAAAGCTTCAAGCTGCATAAAGAGTTCCCGCTTTCAGTATATTTCCCGGATTCTGCGCCTGCAGACAGCAACACCATTATAATCAGATACAGTATCAGCATGCAACAGGATCATTCATATCTTCCTGCGCCTGAGACGCTCTTTGTGCATTTCGGCACATCATGCCATGACTTATGCAGTATGGATATACAGTCTATTCACAACCCATACATGGAATGATATACTGCGAATCATTCCAAATGATCTCTCCGGGAGTTTCCGGAAAGCTGCTTTCATTTGAAATGAAAATCCTTTTTGAGTGTCCGCCGCTGCCGTTCAGCTTCTATCAAACTGACTTCCTTATCAAAAGCCGATTTGCAGGCTGCAAGGAAATCAGAACATCATATGTTCCAGAAAGGATCTATCATGAAAATGCTGCATCCCAGAGCATTCGTAATGCGTACTGCAAAGGCCTTCCGCCAGACCGTCAGAGAAAACAGGGCGTACCGCGGTGACCTGCTGGCAAAAAAGTTCAATATGGAGTACAGCTGCCCGCCTTTGTCGGAAGCGGACAGAAAAGAAATCGACAAATACTGGTCCCAGTATCACGTCCGGTTTGAGGACTACGAATGGCATAGAATGTATTATGCGGTAACCGGTCTTCATGATCCCCGGTTTCTTCCGCAGCCCATGGCAGAACATGTACTGTATCCGTTTTATAATCGACAGGATTTTGCCAATGCATATGCCAACAAAGCCATGTTTCCCTCATATCTGCCCCGGCTTCATTTCCCTGATACTATCGGAAAAAGAATGAATGCTTACTATTACGATGCCGATGGCAGATGTTACGGAGAAAACGTAACAGACGAGCTGGTTGACTCCATGTATGCTGCCTTTTCAGAAAAGAGCAGCGGACAGAACCACGATATCATCATAAAGGAGTCCATGGGATCTTTTCAGGGAAAAGGCGTTCAGAAAAAGCAGATTTTCACAAAAGACAGCTTGCGCGATTGTCTGCTCAGCATCCAGTCCGATAATTACGTGGTCCAGACAATGATTCAGCAGCATCCCTTTTTTGCCCAGATGAATCAGGATTCCGTGAACATCATGCGCATCACCACATGGCTTTCCCACGGGAAAGTATATGTTTTTTCTCCATGCATCCGGTTTGGCATTCCCGGAGCCCATACCGATGTATCCATTCAGAATGGAATTGAAATCGTCAATGCCATCAAGATAAACCCCGGTGGTCTCATCTCTGACAGTTACTTTACCTTGGATGGAAAGGCGAACCCGCTTCCGCAGCTTCAATCGAAACAGATTCCAGACTGGGATAACGTCATGCGGTGCGTTACAGAAGGCGCTCTTCAGATGCCGTACTTCCGTGTCATTGGCTGGGACATTACCATTGATAACCATCAGGAAGTGATTTGCATCGAATACAATCTGAAAACGCCGGGAACGGTAATATATCAGTATGCACACGGTCCTTTTGCGGGTGAACATACAGACAGCTTTCTCGCTTTTCTCAAGGATGCAGAGAATATCCAATATATTCCAAAGTGTATCC
>CACYNZ010000346.1 GCA_902775835.1 uncultured Eubacteriales bacterium
GGCCTTCATAAGCCTTTTTGAACATTTCCGTAGAAGTTACAAGCGCCATTGGGATTCACTCCTTTTTCTCTGCTCGCCGGAAAACCGGCATTTTTCAGACAACATAAACAGTATATCAATTTTCGGCGCTTTTGAACAGTCCTGCGGCAAGATTTCTTTTGGTCCGTTACCGCGCAGGCCCGCCCTTTTGCCGGAAGAGCCGCCCGTACAGGCCGCGCAGCCGGAGCGCCAGGCGGTAGGCCCTGCTCTCCTTTATGCGCTGCAGCTCCCGGTCCTTCTCCTGCGCCTGCTGCCGGAGCGCTTCCGTGAGCCGGTCCTTTTCCGCGGCCAGGCGCTCTCGCTCTTCCTCCTGCCAGACCGGCTCGGCGACGATCTTGCGGAAGAGCCCGCCATCGTCCAGCAGCGCGTACATCCTGCCGCGGTCGTACTCGGAACACTTCCGGTAATCCTGCCGGGCTGCATTATAAGCTAGAGCGACCCGTCTGCGGGAATACCAGGCCATCTCCTCCCCGGCCTCCGGATATCTGCCGGAAAGCGCATCGCAGGTGCCTGAAACCAGGAACACGGATTTCAAGGGCTCCACTGTCAGACAGACCGCATGTTCCCGCACGTCCACCGGCGTACACCGGTTCTCCCATGCGTCATACCGGTACCACATGTCCGCCTGCATGGACGGCGTGATCTCACCGGCCCAGTTTTCCGTGCCCTCATTGACCAGCATGAGCAGCGGCGTATCCCCCATGATCTCCAGCACACGGATACGGTTGTTTTCCGGCGTGATCACAGGCCTCGGCACAGCAAGGGCTTTGGCCATTTCCGCAAGTGAGGAAAGCGGAACCACAGGGCAGGCGTTCAGCGCCTCCGGAAGCGCTCTGCCGGTTTCGCTGACAAACCCGGGCCGCCGGCCCACAAACCATACCGGGACCCCGGCATTTGCAAGCTTATCCAGGCCTTCCGCGGCATGTTCGCACAGGCTCGCGCTCCCGGGCACCACCATGACATGCCAGGCCTGTCCGTTTATGGAAAACCGGCCATTTTCCGCAGATGCATCCCGGAGCATATCCGCCGGAACTACATGGCAGTCGATCTGCGCGTCATAGAGCGCGCGCAGCGGTTCCTCAAAGGGCATGGCCTGCTGATCGCACCATTCGGCTTCCCCGTGATACAGAACAGCCGCCGGCACGTAATGCCGTCCGCTGCTGGTCAGCATTGCGGCACGGTTCATGTACTGCATGAGCTTTCCGAAATGCCGGTACTGGGGATGATGGCCCTGGGCATAGAAATGCGGCGGGCAGTCGGGATCCGGGAACGCCCTGCCCGTGAACGCGTGGGGCACGAAATAGTTAATGCCCCGGACCAGGAAATGGTCCGCCAGATACTTTTCCAGGCGCACGCCCTCGGACCAGCCGTAGTTGCCGAAAATCTCGCACATGGCCCGGCCCTGCTTGCGCGTTTCCAGGGCGGCCGCGCTCTGGGCCAGCTTGGCCAGACCATAATGATAGAAGCATCCGTTGCGCGTCTGGTGCATGACATTGACCCTTGGCTCATCCTCGCCCTGAGGCAGCACCTGCCCGCCGATATCGTCAATCCCGGACATGTCCTGCCCGGACAGGCCGCGGAAGTAATGCCCGAGGCTGGTGCCTGTGCGGCAGTGCTGGCCGTCATCCTCGATCACATGCCCGATGTACATGACATGATGCGCGCGGCACCAGGCCCCCACCTGCTCGCTGAAGTTCTGCCGCACAAGGCGGGTCAGCACATCCATGTACAGGGCATGCACTCTGGCCGTTTCCGGATCCGTGCCCTTTTCCCAGAGCTTTTCCAGCTGCCGCGTCCAGTCCTGGCCCAGTCTTTCCCGCATTTCCTTTTCCAGTTCCCGGCCCCAGGGCAGGTCCATGTCATTGCCCAGCAGATTCCCTTTCTCGTACAGCCGGCCGTTGCCGAGCTCGGGCTCATCGGAAAAGAACCCGGCAATCGTACTTCCAAAGTCCCGGGCATAGTGCTGCCAGTGTGGCTCATACACCGCGTCGATCAATACGCGCACGCTCTCGCGGTCGGTCATATTGATATAGTCCCGGTGGCAGCCCGCGTTCCGGCTGACCACAAGAAGCTTCAGCCTTGCCGGGCCCGCTTCCTTGTCAATGCGCAGGGTTTCCCCGTTCAGCTGTCCGGTCATGTCCTGCACGCTGCCGTTCCTTTCATACCCGGCACGCAGTATCCGGTCATCCCCGAACACTCTGGCCGGTGGACGGCTGAACCAGCGCTCTTCCATGGCATTGGCCGGCTTCTTTTCCGGCGCGCGCATCAGGCCCTCCGCGCGCAGGTCCAGCACATACGTGCCGGCCGCTTCCGGCAGGTCCAGGGTATTGAGAAAAATGCCCTGACGGCACAGGCTGTCCGGTTTATGCGCCAGCGCGCCATTTGCATACCCGGTGGGAAAATGGCTGTCATCCAATATCCATACCTTCATACCGCGCTGTCTGGCCTCGTCCAGGATCACGTCCATGTCCTGCCACCATTTGTCGCCGCAGAAGTCCGGGTGCGGCCGGCTCTCGATGCACACCGCGCCGCAGTTCGCGCCGTGAATGACGGCCATCATATGGCGCAGTGTCTTCTCGTCCTCGCCGTGCTGCCAGAAAAACGGCAGGATATGATTGTCTTCCCTGCCCTCGAGCAATGCCTGAATTGTCCGGTTCATGCCAAACGCCTTCTCTCGGTTTTTGGGGACTGCACCCGCGTATCCTCCTGCCAGAATTCTATCAGTATTCCCGGGCATCGTCCATGCGCTGCGGAAGGGTTCTAAAATTTGTCATGGCAAAAACTAAAAAACGTCAAATTGTTCTTTCCGGCCTGTGCCTTAGAATAAAACTACATTGTGGAAAGGGGATGCAGCCATGAGCATGCACCGGATATCCGGTTCCCGAAGGCAGTCGGGACTTGCCCGGCATTTCCGGGAATTCTGGCCGTACTATGTCATGATTCTCCCGGGGCTTACCTTTCTGATCCTGATCAAGTATATCCCCATGGCCGGCAGCGTGATCGCGTTCCAGAACTTTTCCCTGCGCAAGGGCATCTGGAACAGTCCCTGGGTGGGACTCGAGAACTTTCAGAAGCTGCTGAGCTATGACGACTTCCACCGGGTGTTCCGGAACACGCTGATCCTGGGCGCACTGAAGACGATTCTCATCTTTCCCGTGCCCATTATCCTGGCGCTGATGATGAACGAAGTCCGGAACGTGCATATGAAGAAAAGCATCCAGACGGTGGTCACCATCCCGCACTTTATTTCCTGGGTCATTGTGGGCGGGCTGACCTTCGATCTGCTGGGCGCCGGCGGACTGTTCAACCAGGTCCGCGCGCTCCTGGGCCTGGACATGCTTCTGCCCATGCAGAAGAGCGCCTGGTTCCGGCCCGTGTATGTCTTCACCTCCATCTGGAAGGAATCCGGCTGGGGCACGGTGGTGTACCTGGCCGCCATCTCCGGCATTGATCCCGGACTGTACGAGTCCGCGTCCATTGACGGAGCGTCCCGTTTCCGGCAGATGCTGCACATCACGCTGCCCATGATCCTGCCCACTGCCGTCACCCTTTTCCTGATCAATATCGGCAGCTTCCTGGACCTGGGCTTTGACCAGGTGTTCAACCTCTACACGCCCATGACCTATGACGTGGCGGACATCTTTGACACCTATGTGTACCGCTCCGGCATCCAGCAGGGCAAGTACAGCTTTTCCACGGCGGTGGGCCTGTTCCAGTCCGTGATCGGGCTGATCCTGGTCATCATCTTCAACCGCTTTTCCAAAAAGGTGTCCGAAGACGGGGGGCTGTGGTAATGCGTCCGAATCATCATATCCGGGAAAGCGCCGGGGACCGGACTTTCAGCCTTGTGGTCCTGATCCTGCTGATCCTCTTCGGCATCATGATGGCCGTTCCGATGATCGCGGAGCTGGCCGTGTCCCTGTCCTCCAAGATCGCGTCCCAGACCGGTTCCATCGGGCTTGTGCCCGTGGGCTTCACCTTCGCGTCCTGGGCGTTCATGATCCACAACGCGAGCCTGTGGACCTC
>CACYNZ010000347.1 GCA_902775835.1 uncultured Eubacteriales bacterium
TTCTGTTCAATCCTGTATACTCTCCGGAACTTGCTGTCTTTCTTGCGTTTCGGTTTCTGTATCGTTTTCAAGGTTCATGCTGTGCTCTCGCAACAGCTCCGTAATGTTACAACCAGAGGCCTTCTGTGTCAAGCATTCTGCAGACGAATTATTCGCCATTTTCCTGCAGTCTGGGTTTTACGCTCATCCCTTGTTTTGACAAGCATCTTCGGCATTTTGGTTATGAATGTTTTTTTCGGTTTCAGATTCAATTGTTCGTCATTTTCAATCCGTGGTAAAAAAGCATCCCGGGAATGACATTCTTTTCCATTCCCGGGATGCTTTTAATTCGCAAGTTTTTCTATTTGATTATGAATTTCCAGGATCGCATCCGAAATAGCGGACTGAATTGCCCCTGTATCCGTTCCTGTCACCAACTGATTCGAATAGGTCTCAAGAAGGCTATACATGGAATTGAGAAGACCCGCATCCAAAAGCTGTCCCCCGCCCGTACCCGAATATGCCTGATTAAGAACATCCACCGCGTAGATATAGCTGCGTATCTCAGCCATAATCTGTGCGGACGTGCTTCCTGCCGTCCGGGAAAGTTTCTGAACTCTCTGTACTGCTGAATCACATTCCGTAAGCATCCTGTTGACAAAATAGCTTCTTGCTTCTGTGCGGTAATTGATAGAAGGGATGCCGACTACCAAGCTGGCGATCAAAGCAATGAGCAGAATTGCAATGACCGCTCCTTCAAAGTTTCGGTTTGTTCTTCGCTGATCAATCCGGGCTGAATGGCTTCTTCGACTTGAGTAACGATTCATGACTGGTGCAGAATTCCATGTTGGAATCTGCTGCCTCCTCCCCATGAAATACTCCACGGATTCACTTGCTTCCGTTTTCGATTCTGCCAGAATCCGGAAGTAATCCGCAGATCGATGAATTATATGGATACCGGCATATTGCGCGAATTGCGACCGGCGCCATTTTCTTCCGGATTATTGTACCCACTTTCCTAATATTTTGTCAAGTTTTTTATTTATTACGACCCATTTTCGAAACAATTTTGCCGGCTTTTTGTTATGATTCCCCCACTATTCTTGTGATTTTCGTTCCCTGGCTCTTTTCCTTGATCTCCTTCCAGACATTCTGAAGCATAAAGGCATATAACAAAACATCATCAGCTGCCATGACTGCAGCATGAAATCATTTTCCATATCAGTCATAAATACCTTTACCTATACAGCATTTTTTACACTCTCCATTTCACGGTGCTGCGTCTCATGCAGCTCTTCCCACTCGTCCAGCATATCCTCAATCGTCATGTCATGCTTTCCGATGGTTTCTTCCATATGCCCCATCTTTTCCCGAATTTCCTGAAGTCCATCGGATAATGCTTCTCGATCTTTTGTTTCACGCTGTTCGTTTCCATCCATGAGCTTCTGTATCGAATCACGCAGAAGACCTGTTTCCTTCTTCAGCGTATCGCGCAGAAGCTCAATGTCTTTCTTCAACCCAAACATCAAGGCGCATTCCTTCTGAAACCGTTTTCCGGTTATTTCCTCACTTCGTGGAAATCAGGTGAAGCAGATTGCTGAACTACAACTGCCAATGGCCTTCGGTCCCCGTCTCACTATCATAATGCTCCATCCGCTGCGGGGAAACGCATCAATATAGTGGCAGACCGTCTGTCACATCTTTTGTCATTGAAGACGTCACCGGTTCCGTCGCAAGGCAGGTCTCGGTTACCTGTCCATGAAATTCAGTATGACCGGCATCGTGGATCACCGCGCACAGAATGCCCTTCTCCCGGAACCTGTCCGCAATGCTGTCCAGTTCTTCCAGGCTGTTTACATAGACACAGATTTTGGCTTCCCCGCTCTCCAGCCAACGGATCACGCGGGATTTGCGGCCGCTTCCACGCCACCAGCCGTTTTCATCCAGCTTCAGGCTGTCCATGGCCCCGTCTCTCATCATGGTACGGAGCAACGCTTCCACACAGGCGTGGCCCGCCTGTGCCGCAATTTTTCCTTTCCGCATGCCAAGGTCTTTCCGCATGACAATCATCATTTTCAGGCGGCAATTTTCCCGCTGTAATTCCCGTTCCTCTTTGCCTTCCTCATACCATGCCACCGGGTCCAGTTCCCTGACCCAGCGCATTTCTTCCAGCGGGACGTGGCAATATCCATTCACATTTTTCACCAGATATTTCTGATGATACTCTTCCGCTGTAAAGAACTGCCGCAGCTGTTCGCACTCAACCACAACGGTTTCCTCCGTGCGGGACTGCAGATCTTCCAGCGCTTCCCGCACAGTCTCTGCATCTTCTTCTGATGTATAGTATATGCCTGTACGGTACTGCTCTCCCTCATCGTGTCCCTGACGGTTCAGGCTGGTCGGATCAATGATATGAAAGAACAATTCCAGCAGCACCCGCAGTGGAAGCTCTGTCTCATCATATTCCACAAGCACGGTCTCCGCATGCCCTGTATGTTCATGCTTGACCTGTTCATAGGAAGGAAACTCCGTCTTCCCATTCGCATATCCGACTTCCGTGCGCTTTACACCGCGAATGCCGGCCAGATAATGCTCTGCGCCCCAGAAGCATCCGCCGGCAAGATAAATTATTTTCATTATATAAGCACTCCTTCCGTCAGGGAGTATCATAAATGATCCCTGTAAAAATGGCAAGATGTGGCAAGCGCTCTCATTCCGTGCTGTCCGATCGTTTTTCCTGTGCTCTTTTCCCGTCTGTGTACCTTTTTTCTTTTCGATGTGCTAAAATCATGATAAGCACAATGCCGGACCGGAAGCCTTTCCTGTTCCTGGTTTCCCGCTTTACGGGTGCATGATTTTCCAAAAACGCTGCACATTGCCCGACTATGCATTTGACCGGATCCTGCATGCAGCCTTTCCAGATGTACCACAATGAAGGAGTTTTGATATGTATATACTTGATGATGGCATCCGCCTCAATGCTGCTCTGGAGATGCCGGAAAACGCCTCCGGTCCCATGCCTCTGGCCTTGATTATCCACGGCTTTACCGGTCATATGGAAGAACCTCATATCACAGCCGTGGCCGAAAGCCTGAGGCAGTCCGGAATCGCCACGCTCCGAGTGGACATGTACGGCCACGGGAAAAGCGAAGGCACCTTCCGCAGCCATACGCTCTACAAGTGGCTCACCAACGCCCTCACTGTCATTGACTATGCCCGCGGTCTGGACTTTGTCACAGATCTGTATCTCATCGGCCATTCTCAGGGCGGCCTTACCGCCATGCTGGCCGCCGGCATGAAGCACGATCAGATCCGCGCGCTCGTCGCTCTGTCCCCTGCCTGCATGATCCCGCAGGCAGCACGCGAGGGCACACTACTCGGTCAGTCCTTTGATCCGGACCACATTCCGGACACTCTTCCATCCTGGAACAATGACATTCTGGATGGGAACTATGTGCGCGTTGCCCAGACGATTCATGTGGAAGAAGCCATTGACCGTTATGACGGCCCTGTGCTGGTCGTACATGGAGACCAAGATACGGCTGTTCCGGTGCGTTTCGGCCGTGAGGCCGCACAGCGCTATAAGCATGCCACACTGAAAATCATTCCCGGTGACACCCACTGTTACGACTATCATCTGAACATGGTTACAGATTCCGTGACTTCCTGGCTGAAAAGCCTGTAAACGTCCGATCTGCCAATCATAGATATTTTCAAGAACGAAGGACCATTTATGCCTGACTATCAAGACATCCTTAACCGTGCCACCTCGGAAGCCTCGGATTTCGTCAATAATCCCGCCCGCATGGACACCCTGATTGTGCAGCTGGAAGAGAAACTGAGCCAGGTGCCTGCTATCGGAGAGATGGTTTCCGAACTGCCCACCCTGATTTCCATGGTCAAGTGCTGGATCAAGAAGGAATACCAGGTTTCTCCCAAAGTGCTCGCAACCATAGCCGGCGCTTTCCTGTACCTGGTCAAGAAAAGGGATCTGATCCCGGACAGCATCCCCGTAATCGGTATCGCTGATGACGTGGCCGTTCTCGGACTCGCCCTGAAGTTCGTTGCTCCGGAAGTCCA
>CACYNZ010000348.1 GCA_902775835.1 uncultured Eubacteriales bacterium
GGGAAAACTGGAGCGCATGACAGATGCCGAATACTTTGAGGTTGTGGACGCACTGATTCCGTTTTATCCGCTGGATGCGGATGAGGAGTCCTGTATGGACGAGGATTCTGCGTTCGGGTGGACAGGCAATCATGAATGGGATGAGATTGATCCGGATGCAGAGATTGAATAACCCGAGAGGAGGGAATACCCGATGCCCAATAAAACACAGGTCTATGCAGAGTTGGCGGATGATACCGCCCGAAAAATTACGGGGGATTATCTGGACTGGGCGGCATTCCTGAATACTTCTTCCAGACTATACAAGTATCCCTTCCATGATCAGCTGATGATCTATGCCCAGCGGCCGGATGCTACGGCCTGCGCCACCTATGATCTCTGGAATGACACCATGCGGCGTTATATCCGGCGCGGTGCCAAAGGCATTGCACTTTTGACGCCCGGGCCTTACGGTATGGATGTCCGATATGTGTTTGACGTGGCGGATACCGGCACGCGCAGCAATTCCAGGGACGTGGAACCGTGGGTTCTGTCGGATGAAGCCAAGGAGCCGGTTCGACAGATGCTGGAGGATCAGTACTATGCTGATTCGGCGATGGGGCTGGAAGTGCAGATTGATCAGATTGCGAGGCGGCAGGCGCTGGAATACTGGCGGAACCATGCCCGTGACATCCGCGACAGCGTGGACGGTTCTCAGCTTGCCGAGTATGATGATTTCAGCATCGGAGCTTCCTTCCGAAAGGCCGCTGCTGCCAGCATCTCCTACAGCATCCAGACCCGATGCGGACTGGATCCGGAGTTGTTCCGCGAGGATTTTACAGAAGTGCTGGACTGGAATACCCCCGCTACTGTCGCAGAGCTTGGCAAGGCTGTCAGCGATATCAGCGGCCAGATCCTGCGCCAGATTGAAACGACCGTCAGAATGACTGAAAGGAGCATGAGCCATGAGCGAACTGATTTACAAGAGGAACGGGGATTACCTTCTGCCAGACATGGGACTGACCGAAGCGGAGCGCCGACCCCTGGGCAAGTACGGGATCATGAGACAGCAGTACCTGGAGCAGAATCGTCCCGGCCTGTACACGAGGCTGATCCTGAGCGGGAAGCTGATGGAACATCTCCAGGAGATCGACAGGACGGCGCACAGCAGGCTGGAGAGCCTGATGAGCCTGCTGACGCAACAGGCGGGCGTGACGGAAGAGCTGAAAGCCCGAGATCCGATGGCCTGGGTCGGGACGATGAACGCTCTGAAGAATCAGGCCGAGGAAATGATCCTGACGGAACTGGTCTACGCCTGAGCAATCCGGAACCGGAAGCCGTTCAGATTGCCTTTGAGCTCCCAACTGAAGCAGAACAGATTGAAAAGATCGATCAGCAGGAACAGAATGCCCCCAATAATCCACCCCATGCAGAGGCTGAGCCCTCTGCATTTTCATTTTCCGACGAGGAAATTGATCATGTACTGAGCCGAGGTTCCGGTTTTTCCGGGGGCAGACTTCGGATTGCCGCTCTGTATGACAGCCATCCTTCACCCAAGGCGGCGCAGGAATTCCTGAAAGAGGAATACGGCATTGGCGGGCACAGTCACACCTACCTGGACGGCTCCTCCGGCTTTGTGGACTACAACGGTCAGGGCATTCGCTTGGCCCGTCGCGGCTTTCAGGAGGAAATGAAGCTGCGCTGGCCTGCTGTTGAACAGCATGTCCGCCGGTTGGTTGAAAGCGGAAACTATCTGGATGACGCGGAAAGGCAGCAGCTGGACGATATGCGCAGCGCCATGGCCGGGCAGGATCTGCCCGTGCCTGTTCCTCGCTTTGCGTATCAGCCTGTGTCGACGCCCGAAGCTGAAGAAACATCTGAACCTGCTGACGCCCCGGAAGCAGAAGACGTGCTGGATGATCCTTCTCAGATCCGTGAGCAGCCAGCCCGGAATGGCATTGCCGACGGAGAGAATGCTGATCCGGAAGCACTTGCCCGAAATTCATTGATCCGCCAGGCCGAAGCGGACGCTGCAGTGACTGCGGAAGAGGTGCAGATAAGTCAGGAGCCATCGTTCTCTGACAGCCCACAGGATGAAACGTCAGCAGCAAACTATCGCATCACGGATGATCATCTGGGCGAAGGCGGACAGAAGACCAGGTTTGAAAACAATATGCGCGCGATCCGCACGCTGAAGACACTGGAAAAGGAACACCGTCCGGCATCTCCTGAAGATCAGGAGGTGCTTTCTCAATATGTGGGCTGGGGCGGTATTCCGCAGGTATTTGATGAAAGAAATACGGCATGGGCAGACGAGTACCGGGAGCTGAAATATACGCTTACCCCGGAAGAATATGAAATGGCGCGAGCATCCACACTGAACGCGCATTACACTTCTCCGACCGTAATTCGGGCAATCTATTCCGCTGTGGAGCAGATGGGCTTCCGTACTGGCAACATCCTGGAGCCCTCCTGTGGTGTCGGCAATTTCTTCGGACTTTTGCCGGAAAGCATGATGGGCAGCCGGCTGTATGGCGTAGAGCTGGACAGCATTACCGGCAGAATTGCGCAGTATCTTTACCCGCAGGCCAGTATTGCCGTGACAGGCTTTGAGAATACAGACCGGAAGGATTTCTTTGATCTGGCTGTCGGCAACGTACCCTTTGGCGGGTATAAGGTTTCTGACCGGCAGTTTGACCGCTACAATTTCCTGATTCACGATTATTTCTTTGCAAAGGCTCTGGATCAGGTAAGGCCCGGCGGTATTGTGGCGTTCATTACCTCCAAGGGCACCATGGACAAGCAGTCGCCGGAGGTTCGGAAATACATTGCACAGCGGGCCGAACTGCTCGGCGCGATCCGCCTGCCGAATACAGCGTTCAAGGCAAACGCAGGAACAGAAGTGACGAGCGACATCATCTTCCTGCAAAAGCGTGACCGCGCCATCGACATTGAGCCGGACTGGGTACATCTGGGCCGGACGGAAGACGGCGTGCCCGTCAACAGCTATTTTGCTGATCATCCCGATATGATCCTGGGCAGTATGGTCTGGGATGACTCCATGTATGGAGCGCATCAGGAAACGGCCTGTCAGCCTAAGGAGGGTGCAGACCTGGCTCAGCTGCTGGCGGAAGCTGTCAC
This sequence comes from uncultured Eubacteriales bacterium, assembly GCA_902775835.1. Next base: position 3,121 of record CACYNZ010000348.1, read on the forward strand.
GAAGATTTCCGGTACCTATCATGCGGAGGAAATGCCTGAGCTTTCCGAAGGCGAAGCTATCCGGGACAGTATTCCAGCGGATCCCGACGTGCGGAATTATTCCTACACCGTTGTTGACGGCAAGGTGTATTACCGGGAAAACTCCGCCATGGTACATCCTGACCTGAATGCCACGGCAGAGGCGCGCATCAGCAGCATGGTAGCTATTCGGGACTGCGTGCACAGGCTGATGGACGCCCAGCTTCAGGAATCAGATGATTATACGATCCATGAGCTTCAGGCGGAGCTGAACACACTGTATGACAGCTTTACGGCCAGATACGGGCTGATCAACAGCAGGCCCAACATGCAGGCTTTTTCAGATGATTCCTCGTATTATCTGCTTTCCTCGCTGGAAATCCTGACGGAAAACGGTGAACTTGAACGAAAAGCCGATATGTTCACCAAACGCACGATCCGGCAGCAGCATACTGTGGAGCACGTGGATACCGCGGTGGAGGCACTGGCTGTTTCCATTGCGGAAAAGGCCGCCGTAGATCTGCCCTTCATGGCGGAGCTGACAGGGAAGAGTGAAGATGAAATTGCCTCTGACCTGACCGGCGTGATCTTTCGTCTTCCTCCGGTGCGGGATGATGAAGGAAAACCGCGATACGTGACCGCGGATGAATACCTTTCCGGGAACGTGCGGCAGAAGCTGCGGGATGCACGTGCTGCGGCTGACTTTTCACCCATCTTTGAGCCGAATGTGAAGGCGCTGGAAAAGGCTCAGCCAAGGGATCTGGATGCATCCGAGATTGGCGTGCGTCTTGGCGCGACCTGGGTGGACAGGAAATATATCCAGCAGTTTATGCATGAGCTGTTTGAGGTGCCGTTCTATCAGCGGCGCGCAGTTCAGGTACAGTATTCCAATTTCACATCCGAATGGCGCATC
>CACYNZ010000349.1 GCA_902775835.1 uncultured Eubacteriales bacterium
GGTGTACCAGGACTATTCCGGCATCCGGATGTACGCCCTGGCGGACCGCTACTACAGGGAAAAGTTTCACCGGCACATCAGCGCGGGGCGCGGACTCAACGCCATGGAAGTGGAGAGCGGCACCATGCCCGACGGCACGCCCAAGGGCTCCGTGTCCGGCCAGGCCATCCGCAAGTTCAGAAAGGTTATGCCCTTTTTCCTGACCTCGCCCATTCCCATCATTTTCCCCACCGGCGGACTGAACATGCAGTACATGCGCATCCGGTTCGCGCTGGAGGACCGGGACACGGGCTATATGGTCTCCTCCTTCATGACGAACCTCTCCGACATGCTCGGCTTCATGAAGCACAACTGGCGCATGTTGGTGGAGGACATCGCCTCCGGCACCGTGAACCCGGCCATGTACGACAGCGAGGAGGCACTCGCGCCCATCCAGCCGTATCTGAAAAAGCACCCGGAGCGCGCTGAGGAACTGCGCAGGATTTTCGAGGAAGGCTTTGACACGCCCATTGTGCCCAGGCTCTGGCCGAAGATGGCCTGGGTGTGCGCCATAGGCACCGGCGGGTTTGCCGTGTACGCGGAAAAGGTGAAGCAGTACATCGGCGATATCCCCGTGGACTACTCCGTCTATGCCGCCTCGGAGGGCATCTTTGCCGCCGCCAGCGCCATGAACGATTCCAAGTACGACCTGCTCACGGACAGCTGCTTCTTTGAGTTCCTGCCCACGGACGGGACCGGGGACGAAAAGCATCCGCTGACCCTGGACCAGCTCGAGACCGGACGCGAGTACGAGATCATCATCACCAACCTGTCCGGGTTCTACCGCTACCGCATCCAGGACGTGATCCGGGTGCTGAGCTGGCACAATCAGATGCCGCAGATCGCCTTTGCCTACCGCATCAGCCAGATGGTCAACCTTGCGGCGGAAAAGACCACGGAGGAACACCTGAGCCACGCGGTCCGCGACCTGGCGCAGAGGATCGGCTGCGAGATTGACGACTACTGCCTGTATATCGACTACGACGTGGACCCGGCGCGCTATGTGCTCCTGGCGGAGCCGGACCGGCCGCTGAACGCGGAAAACCTGGAAGAGTATGCGCGCATGTTCGATGACTGTATCTGCAGGGCCAATCCCGAGTACACGACCTGCCGGGTGGACCGGAGCATCGGGCATCCGGTGGTCCTGCTCCAGCAGCCCCAGACCCACGCGCTGTGGCGTGAGTTCAAGATCCGCAAGGGCGCGTCTCCCAATCAGGTCAAGCCGGTACGCATTCTGGACACGCCGCAGAAAGTGAAGTTCTTCTCCCGCATGCTGGAGGAAGGCTCCGGCTGGGAGGTGCTGAAAAAGAATAACAATCCATAACCAAGGAAAGGGAGCATGCAGCTTGGACGAGCGCACACAGACCTACGCAGAATCCCTGGCCCGGCTGATCCGCCTGGAAACCGTTTCCGGAAAGGATACGTCCGGTGATGAAAAGTTCAATGCCTTCCGCAGACTGCTCCGGGAAGAGTTCCCCGCGCTGTTTGCCAGGGCGGAGTACACGGAGTTCACGGACGGGTTTGTGCTCTGCTGGAAGGGCACGGATGCCGGGCTTGAACCGGACCTGTACATGAACCATCACGATGTGGTGGAGGCAGGCGGCGAATGGGCGCACGCCCCGTTCTCCGGCGATATCGACGACCGTTATGTCTGGGGCCGCGGTACGCTGGACGACAAGGGCGGGCTCTGGGCCATGCTCCAGGCCGCAGACGAACTGGTGCGGGAAGGCTTTGAGCCCAGGCGCACCATCTGGTTCTCCTCCGCGTCCACCGAGGAGAGCACCGGAAACGGCGCGGATGAGATCTCCCGCTGGTTTGAAAAGAAAGGCATCCGCTTCCGGCTGGTGCTGGACGAGGGCGGATTCATTCTGGACGAGCCCATCCAGGGCGCCAAAGGCAGCTTCGCCATGATCGGCGTGGGCGAGAAGGGCTGCGCAGACCTGAAGTTCATTGCCCGGTCCCGGGGCGGTCACGCGTCCACGCCGCCGCGGAACACGCCGCTGGTGCGGCTGGGCCGGTTCATGGCGGAAGCGGACAGACAGGCCGTGTTCGACGTGCACCTGAACGAGACCACCTGTGAAATGCTCCGGCGCATCGCGCCCTTCATGAAGGGCCAGAAGGCGGAGGTCATGGCGCGGCCCGAGCGCTTCCGTCAGCTGCTGATCCCCGCGCTTCTGAGAATGTCCCCCCGTGCCGCGGCGCTTCTGCGCACCACCATCGCCTTTACCATGGCGCATGGCTCCGACGGCACGAACGTGCTTCCCGCGGAGGCCTGGGTGGTGGGCAACATGCGCTATTCGCATCACCAGGGCCAGCAGGGCTCTCTGGACGCCATCCGGAAGCTGGCGGAAAAGTATGACCTGGAAATGGAAGTGCTGGATCCGGGCAATCCGTCCCGGCTCACCGACCATACCCGTGACGGGTATGCCCTGACCGCCCGCGCGGTGGAGAAGGTGTTCCCGGGTGTGATCCCGGTGCCCTACCTGCTCACCGGCGCCAGTGATGCCCGGTTCTTCGACCGGGTCAGCGACCAGGTGCTGCGCTTCCTGCCCTTTACCGTGAGTGACGCCCAGATGGGCTCCATTCATGGTCTCAACGAGAACCTGGACCTGAGCACGCTCGCGCCCGCGGTGGACTTCTACCGCTGCATGATGCAGGAGGGCGCCGGAGCGGACAGCGAATAAGCCATCCGCCGGCGGGGCCGGTAAGAATACAGGGAATCCCAAATATGATCTGAGAGGATGATGCACATGAGACCCGCAATTGCGGTGATTGACGCTGCGCTTGTGCTGAAGGGTCGTACGGTGCTGGCGGACATGGAACGCTGCAGCTGTGAACCGGACAAGGCCAATGAAGCCCTGCTGATGAAGATCCTTCGGGAGAACGCGGACACGGAATACGGAAAGAAGTACGGTTTTGCCGACATCCATTCCGCGGAGGAATACAAAAAGCGCGTTCCGTACTCGGACTATGACGTGTACGCGCCCTATATCCAGCGCATGGTCAAGAACAAGGAGACCAACCTGATCACGGCCTACAACGTGATCCAGTATGCCGAGACCTCCGGCAGCGTGGGCGTGCAGAAGAAGATCCCCGTCACCGACCGCTCCATGGCCGTGTACGAGAAGTACTCCTTCGCCAGGACCAAGGCCATTGCCAGCAAGCATTACCATGCGAAGTACCACCGTCCCGTGCCGTTTGAGAAGGGCCTGAACACCCTGGAAACCGAGACCACGGTCATGGACGACGGCACGCCCCGCGGCTCCGTGACCGGTTCCGTGTCCCGGCGCTGCCGCAAGCTGTTCCCGCTGTTCCTGACCTCGCCGGACCCGGTGCTGTTCCCCATAGGCGGCATGAACATGTATTACATGAAAGCAAGGTTCGCCATGGAAGAGCCGAACCTGGTCTTCGAGCTCAGCGCGTTCATGACCCAGGTCGTGGATATCATCAACTACATGAAGGCCAACTGGCGCATGATCGTGGACGATATCGAGCACGGCACGCTGAACCCGGAAGTGTGCGAGGAGCGCTCCCGCCCCGCCATCCTGCCCTATATCAAGCCCAGGCCCAAGCGCGCGGCGGAACTGCGGAAGATCTTCGAGGAAGGCTTTGACACGCCCATTGTGCCCAGAATCTGGCCGAAGATGGCCTGGGTGTGCGCCATCGGCACCGGCGGGTTTGCCAGCTATACCGAGAAGTACAGGAAGCTGGCCGGGGAAGACGTGGACATTGACTTCTTCGTGTTCGCCGCTTCCGAGGGCATGTTTGCCGCCGCCATCGATATGAACGATCCCCGGTTCATGCCGCTGACGGACAGCTGCTACTTCGAGTTCCTGCCCGCGGACGCGCCGGAGGACTGCAATGACACCCTGACACTGGAGCAGCTGGAAGAGGGCAAGGAATACGAGATCATCATCACCAACCAGTGCGGCTTCTACCGCTACCGCATCAAGGACGTGATCCGCGTACTGGGCTTCCACAACAAGAGCCCC
>CACYNZ010000350.1 GCA_902775835.1 uncultured Eubacteriales bacterium
TCGCCCTGTAGGCTGCTTGCGTACCGCCCGAATCCGGGTTGCAAGCGGCAGTTCCGTTATCATGTAACGGCTGCTCAACGGGCAGGCACCACGCCTGCCCGTTTCGTTTTCCTTACGGTATGCTTTACCCATTCGCGTGCTTCCCGTAAAAGGAGGTCTCCATGTTCTGCCCGTCTTGCGGCCAGGAACTGCCTGATGACAGCAGATTCTGTTTTCGGTGCGGCGCTGCTGTGGAGAACACTCAGCAGGCCGGGAACAGTGACAGCACAGCGTCTTCTGCATCCGGTTCAGCAGATACCCCGGAAGAAGTATCTACAAGGCCGAAAAAGACCCGGAAAAAAGCCGGCCAGTCTGAAATGGACATCAAAGGGAAAAAGGTAACTGAAAACATTTATCTATGCAGGGATGGGCTTTATCGCTGGGTATACGAAATGCCCATGATGAAAAATCCCACTATACTTTTTTCCGTCTGGAAGGTTATGGGACTTTCCGGTGGCATCGTCCTGCTTTTCATGCTGATCCTGCATCTGGTGGAAGGCAGCCTGAATACAGAAACACTGATGTTTCTTGTAAAGCTTGCCGCAATTCTGGCAGGCATCTTTCTGGTGATCAGCATTCTGGGCTATACCCTTCTTGCCGCCATCTACGGATGGAAGTATGTGGTCCTGTTTGAGATGAATGACAAGGAAATCCGGCATATCCAGGTTCCAAAGCAGAACAGCAAAGCGCAGGTGATAGCCATGCTCACTGCGATGGCCGGTCTTGCCTCAAAGAATCTGACCACAACAGGAATCGGCATGATGAACGCCGGGCGGAGCAGTTCCACCACCATCTACAAGTACGTGAAGTCCGTCAGGCCGATCAGGCGCCGAAGCGTCATCAAGCTGAGCATGGGACTGAGCAGAAACCATATCTATGCAGACGGAGACGACTTTGATTTCGCACTGGATTATATCCTTAAGCATTGTCCCGAGAATGTTCAGAAGTAAACAGTATGTCCGGCACGATTCCGGAAGGCGCATCCAGGTCAGGATGCGCCTTCTGCTTTGATCCGGAACGCATATGCCTTCCTGCCGCAGACCGTAAAGCCAAGAACCCGGCCGGCACCGGAATGCATCATGGATGCAACACTTCCATGTTCCGCATGCTGCAGACAATTGCAGAAAAAGCAGGCATGCGGGAAGCTTTTGTGCTTCTCATTCGTTTTTATAGGGTGAACCCCATTCGGGAGGTGATCTTATGAAGGATGCTCCATCTATCCGGCTGAGCCTTTTCCTTCTTGCTGCTTTGTGCCTGTTTCTGCCCGCCCGGGCGGATGAAGCGCAGGAAAGCCGGGAAAAGCTCTGCCGTGACTTTCTCTGCGAAAGTCTGAATTACTCGCCGCAGGAAGCTGCCGCTTTTACATGCACCCAGGCCTGCTCCGGTGAAACCTGGACCGTAAAGCTCACGGATGAAATCCAGACAGCCTATGTGTTTTCGCTTTCAGACGACGGGCTTATACGTTCCTTTTCCTCGCCCTATGACCTGAGCGCGGACGTGCCCGGTGAAGGCGCGCTGCGCGGACTTCTCAGAAGCGTGGCATGGGTTGTGCCGTCGAACCTGACCGGTACGGCCTCGGACTGGCTTGGCCCGGAAGCGGATGAGATTGAATGGGAAAACTTCTCCATGGAGCAGACACTGCACGCCCTGTTCACCCTGGCGTTCTCGGACGTTCCCCACTGGAGCCCGGCCGTGCATGCGTGGTATGAGCAGCTGTCCGGCGGCACCGTCTTTGCCTCCGGCGCACGTCCGGAAAAGGAAACCGTGAATCTGGACGGCGATCAGTATACCTTGTGGAACATGGGCACGGAACTGCCGGAGCCCTTTTCAGACCTGGAACTTCCGGGCACGCTTCTCAGCGGAGCCATACGGGAACAGGTTTCCAGTCCCGGGTATGCCTACGGGCTTGTGATCGTTGAGCAGGAGGAAGACCGCCGACTGTACATGCTTCTGCGTCAGGGCCGGGATACCGGCTTCCGGCTGCTACCACTTCCCGCCAGATCACTTCCCTCCGCAGGCGCTTCCTCTGTTTTCTGTCTCCGGCGGCAGGCAGGTTTCTGTCTTGCCACAGACCTCGGCCACAGAAAGTACAGTCTTTTCCAGATCATGCCCAACCTGCAGGAGGGCACCGACTGCCTGTGTGAAATTCAGGGCTATACCCGTCTTGATCTTGGGCTTCTGTGGGGCATTTCTGCTGTACGCACCGCTTCCGGAAGCCGGATCCGGACTTGGAAAAGCGACCGGAACACGGTAAGCGATGCGCCGGACCTCATCTGGCTTTCCTTTCTGGATTTTGTGGACGCTTCAGCCATGCCCGTCACCCGGGAAGGCCTGGCGGCGGGCAGCAGGGTTCCCGCGACGGAGCATATGGTCTATCTCACAGGAGCGCATCTGTTTGACGGGCCCTCCGCCCATGCGAAAGATCTGGGATTTCTGCAGTGCGGGACCTGCGCATCGGTTCTGGAAACCTCCGGGTCGGGCAGTTCCGCTTTCCTGCACGTACAGGCGGGTCCAATGGACGGATGGGTTCAATGCCTGTATGCAGTCGGCACCGCTTCGGGACAGGGCAGCATTTCCGCCCTCTTCCAGCATCCCCTGTCCGCAGGCATCGTGCGGGATACGGTTACGCTGTATACCTCCACCGGCCTGTTCGCGTCCGGGGATCAGCTCCTGGACCCCGGCACGCACTTCCGTGTTCTCAGCCGCAGGGGACAGGATCTCCTGATCGCCATTTCCTCATCCCCCGATCTCCTGCTTCCGGCAGGCGACAGGAGCATCGGCTGGATCCCGGCTTCTTCCGCCATCCTGGCCCCGTCCTTTGCGCAGGCGGAAGCCCTGTGGAACAAGGAATAAGCATGCTGCCGTCAAGGCGCCTCCGGGCGCCTTTTTTGCGCTGTCCGATTTCACCTTGCAATTCGTGTCATCCGCGGATTATACTATCGGGTGAATTCCTGACAAATGAGGTGATCGGTGCGGAGGCTCTGTGCCGGTGGGTGCGGAACGGAAAGGTGATTCCTCCGGATGAATTCATACCTGTGCTTGAGCACAGCAGGCGGGTGTGCGACCTTGATTTCTACGTCCTGGGGCATGCCTGCCAGGATATCAGGAACTGGATGGACCACGGCGGGAAACCGGTGGAGATCTCCACGAATTTTTCCCGGATGCATCTGAATTATCCGGAGCTGTCGAAGCAGATCGTGCAGGTGGTAGAGCGGTACAACATTCCTCATGAGCTGATCATTGTGGAGCTGACGGAGACAACAGGCACGACCCACATGCAGCGTATGAAAGAGCTTGTCTGCAAGCTGAAGGAGGAGGGAATCCGGACATCCGTGGATGATTTTGGCGTGGGTTATTCTTCCATGAGCATGCTGCGGGATATTCCGTTCAGTGAACTGAAGATCGACAGGAGCTTTCTGACCTACATGACGGATACGCGGGACCGGAGCGCGGTCATGATGAAGCACGTGATATCGATGGCGACGGAGCTGGGAATGCGATGCATCGCGGAGGGCGTGGAGACGCCGGATCAGATCAGGATGCTGAAGGAGATGGGTTGCTTCCGCGCGCAGGGGTATTATTTTGATAAGCCGCTGCCGAGAGAGGAGTTTGAGAAGCGCCTGGTTCGCGGTGCTTATGAGGTATAAAAGAGTGCCGTGCCCACAGCAACAGCGGCGGAGCAGACCGCGTGGGGCCGGAGATTTGCCAGAGAGGGATATTATCTGACATACGATGAAGGAAACAACACTGGTGCACATCATCAAAGATGAATGCGTTCTGATGATGCACAGGATTTCGAAAAAGCATGACATCAATCATGGAAAATGGATTGGCGTCGGCGGTAAGTTCGAGAAGGGGGAGACACCGGAAGAGTGCATGCGCCGCGAGGTGCGGGAGGAGACGGGACTTCGAATCGATTCCTATCGATATTGCGGCATCGTTACTT
>CACYNZ010000351.1 GCA_902775835.1 uncultured Eubacteriales bacterium
AGATGTACCAGCAACCACGGGTATCATTCATCAGGATAATCCTGCGAAAGAAGTCCACGAACATACGCGCGTTTCCGATCTGAAAGGACTCGTAGCGTGGATTCGTGTGCGGTGCCAGGGCAGCGATTTCAATATCCAGACAGCGGTAATCCGGTGTAAAAGAATATCCTTCTCGCTCGCGCCGGTCACGTTCCTCCTGGATCTGATCCGCGTCCAGGTTCTGGAATTCATCATCCGGATCAGAATCCTCTGAGCGCACGGGCCGGTAGATCTCCGCGCAGCTGAGCACCGCATTCCGGATGGTGATCTGACCGTAGGATGAGTCCCCTGTCTGCCGGTCCCACTTGTCACGCATGAGTCCGGAAGACCGGAAGATACGGTCGATCTGTTCCTCCACACATCCGCACCAGAATGCCAGCATGGAAACAAAGGCCATGTCAGCGTCAGACTGGGAATTGTAATACTGCTCCCAGTTGCCTTCGTAGAGATCACGGAACTTGTCGCCTGACTTGGAGGCAAGTGCATGCGAAATGACCTGCTCATCTGTGAAATAGGATACCGGTGTGCCATTAAAGCTCGGTTTGGAAGGCGTCTTCCTGCGCATGAACGCATCCAGTGTGTTCTGGAGGGCAACGTCATTGCGGGAAACCGATCCCGGGCGGAAAACATCTCCGGTTACCGTCACGAAACGGTTGGTGGTATTCGGAAGATAGACCTCCAGGCCGTGCTTACGGTTGTTTACGTAATATACAGACTTGTCATAGACAAAATCCGGAGAAAGCCGGAAGAAGCCCCGGAGACCAGTGCCAGAGGGGCTGCGCTCGAAATAGGCGTCCGGGAAAAAGGACAAGATGGACGCTGCCACATCATTGAGACTGCCATCCTCACGGATGCAGTGGTCAATATCAATGGCACCGATGCCCTCGGAAACACGGTACCCGATGCCGTCCCATCCATTGCCATTCAGCCCGCCTCCCATGGCATAGGCCTTCATGGCAGTAGCAAAGTCGGCAAAGGTATCCGGCTCGTTGGTCCTTGCCATGGCACCGGTTTTTGGGTTATAGGGCACCTTGGTAGGCTTCCCGTTGCGTTTCTCCAGCCTCCAGACACAGAAAGCAGCGTTAGCCTTCAGCTCCTGGGGGATGTTGACAAAGTTCACTTTCCTGACCGGCTGAGCTGTGCCGGGAGAAAGATTCTTATCATTCGCGGTCATCAGGGAAAACAACTCTCCTTTCTGCTGTAATTGAGTTTCAGTGAATAAAAACAGCCGGAAGAACTTAAGAAATAGTTCCCGGCTACTGTCGTGCTATGTGAGGAAACCTGTCATGAAGTTTCCTGTAATGGGCTAATAACGTGATATGTTATATGTGGTTACATCTGGAATTGCCTATGGATACGAAAATCCCAGGTAAGGAGCATTTTCATCCCTGCTTCGCGCATGATAATAATAGCACAGGTTTTTGGTGCAAAAACGCTCTGAAACGGCAAGAAAACGGCAAGTTTCTATTTCCTGCCGTGATCTTTACACATAATTACGCTTTTCCCTTTCCCTGCGCTGCGCATGATAATTATAGTACAGGTCTTTGGTGCAAAATCGCCTGAAAACGGCAAGAAATCGGCAACTTTTCTATTTGCATGTATTAGCCGGTCTAGTTTTGCCTCCATGACAGGATTTGTGCAAGAGACCTTGCTATCTGTTCTTTCCGATACCGGATGGTACGCTCTGCAATGCTGTATTTCTCTGTCAGTTCCTGGTCAGTCAACCCATGAATGAAAGCATCTACTGCAAATTGCTTTTTCTTCTCAGGTTTTATTCCCTTTATGAAGTACTCGACTGTCCAGATGTTTTCCATATCCTCCACATACTGCAAAAGAAAAAGCTTGTCTTCCAGTTTAAGCCTTAATTCCAGGTCTTTGTCATAATTCACGAGTCCGCAGCTGTCATAATCACTGAGATCAACCTTCATCTGTTTCAGGAAAGTCGGCCGTTTTGCTTTATACACTTTTACACGAATCCTGGCATTCTGCTGCTCTTTCAGCACCTTTTTGGCTGTTTTGTAACGCTTAATGTTTTCAGAGTGCTCTGGCATACGGCATCACTCCTTGGTTGCCGGAATCTTTTACCGTGTTGGCTTCTGCTGCCTCCTTTTTCAGCATGTTCAGATTCTCCCATTCCTTTCCAATAGCTGACCGGAATTCCAGTTCCAGACATAACGCTGCGTGTATTTTCTCCTTCAAGGAAGCAACACCACGATTGGTAAGTTTTACCTTGCGTTTTCTTTGAAGAATTCCCTCCGCTTCTCTGTATGTCTTATTCCCTACATACAAAAGCATAAAAATATCGCTTCCTGTTTCCGTGAGCCTTTCTTTCACAACCGTCTCAACAACTGCAATCTTCCAGTTCACATATTCCAGGTCACGACAGCACATCTCTTTCATTCGGTTCATTTCTTTCTGCTTCCCGGCCATATATTCGTCTGTGAGTTTCATGGCGATGCGCTCCGTTGGGTTGCTGATGCTGCTGGATGTGACACGTTCTTTTCCGAAGGAAACCGTAATGCTGTCAAGATCCATGATTGCCATGTCCTTTGTGTATGTCCAGTTTCCGTTCAGCCGCTTCTGCAGCCGATCCCGTTCTTTTAGCATGTCTGTGTACGTTTCCGCCAGATAGTGGGCTTCTTGCTGATAATTCGCTTCATGCTGATAGTGGGCTCCCTGCTGATAACACGCTTCCTTCAGATCCATCTGTTCCTGGCTCACCTCTTCGCCCATCTGCTTATCACCTCCCGCTATGGACTGGCTTATATTTACGTGTGCATATACTTCTGACCCGTGTGACCGCAGCATTATATAAATTTCATTTTTTAAGACTTCGGTCTGTATCGAACTTTGCTTTTCTCTGTTATATCCTATAGCCATCGGTTGTGTCTGCACTGTATTTCTGCAGACTTTAGTCTGTATTGGATTGTATCTATTCACGACACCTGTGCCTTCACAGCAGCGATCAGTTTCTCCTGGGTCACATCCTTGCTGGCAAGCGCCGCAAGTATGTCACTGTCCACCGTATCCTTGCAGATGATATGATGGATCGTGACAATGTTGCGCTGACCTTGTCTCCATAGCCTGGCATTCGTTTGCTGGTAGAGCTCAAGGCTCCATGTGAGTCCGAACCAGATCAGAATATGTCCGCCTTCCTGGATGTTAAGGCCATGCCCCGCAGAAGCCGGGTGAATCAGCGCTATCGGGATTTTCCCGGCATTCCAGTCAGAAATGTCCTCTGTGCTTCGGATGTCCCTCGCCTCCAGACCAACCGACTGCAGATGTTCTATGATCCGCGTCCTGTCATGCTTGAACCAGTAAGAAATCAGTACAGGCTGTCCGTTTGCCGCTTCTATCAGGTCCTCCAGAATTTCCAGCTTTCGTTTGTGAATCGGACGCACCATCTGGTTTTCATCATAGACAGCACCATTGGCCATCTGCACCAGCTTGTTGGACAAGGCCGCCGCATTCACGGCATCAATATCGCCCTGTTCCGTTGGGATAATCAGGTCCGTTTTCAGCTGATCATACAGTTTCTTCTCCGCTGTGCTCATCTTTACCTCATGATTGACCGTTACACATTCCGGCATCTGGATACAGTCCAGAGCCTTCATGGAGATCGTAATATCGGAAATCTTCCGGTAAATCTGTTCTTCGGCGCCGGAGCGTGGAACATACTGGTAGACAACCCCGGTCATAGGATTCAATGATCCCGGACGGAAGTAGGCTTCCCGATACCGGCCGATAAACCGTCCCAGGCGCTCTCCGCCGTCCAGGATACCAATCTCCGCCCACAGGTCCATGAGACCATTGGATGTGGGTGTGCCGGTTAACCCTACCCAGCGTTTTACATATGGACGGATCTTCCGTAGATATTTGAAACGCTGCGACTGGTAGTTCTTGAACGAAGAAAGCTCATCGATTACCACCAT
>CACYNZ010000352.1 GCA_902775835.1 uncultured Eubacteriales bacterium
AGTCATGCACATGGCCTGTATCATCCGCAAACACCCGGTCGAAGAACAGATCGCAGTTGGTAAAGCCACGGGTATGCACAGGCACCACCAGGACTCCGGCGTCAAACCATTCATCCCTGGCAATATCATTTTCAAAGTAGGTGGCGCAGGACACAACCACGTCCGCACCGCGTATGCATTCTTCCACGGTATCCACCACGGTGAATTCCAGTCCCGGCACATCCCTGAAGCGTTCCATAAACAGTTCCGCTTCATCCATGTACCGGAGAAGACGGACGTTCAGCGGCCGCTGAGCAACGGCCTGGAGCACCAGGAGCGTGCTTCTGGCTGTATTGCCAAGACCGATGATGCTCACCGTTTTCCAGCCGCTTCTGGCAAAATGCATGATGGAATGGGCTGCCACAGCTCCGGTGCGCATGGCAGTGATCCAGTTTCCATCCATCAGTGCCTGCACTGTGCCTGTATCCGCATCAAAGATCATAATTTTGCTGTCCAGGGACAGCTTTCTCTCCGGATAGCGGGTCACGATCTTAATGCCGCCCACGCGGCTTTCTGCGGGGCCCGGTATGATGCTGGGCATGACATTGCAGAACACATTCCCGGGCATATTCATATGAATTTTCGTGGGAAGAAGGGCATCGCTCTTATGCAGAATCATATCACTGACCCACGCATAGCATGTCTGCGGAGATATCTTCAAGGACCGGACATCCTTGTAGCTGATGACTTTCATGCAAAGTCCTCTCTTTCTTCCAGCCGGATCTGTTTTCCGTGCTGCCGGTCATACCCGGCTCCGGACAGTTCTTTCCAGCAGAACTAATTCTTCTACAAGAAGCTTTTTCCTGCCATTCATGCCTTCTGTTTCAGTTTTCATGTATATCCCATGCCTGGTAAATGGCCTGTACACGTTTTCAGCAGCCTGCAAAAAAGGCCCGAAACCGGACCTTTGCAACCCATCCATATGGAAAATATGCTGTCACATGGCTCCGTCCTGACGAAACACCGCCTTGATCGTGCCAAACAGAATCCGGAGATCCAGACCAACTGACCAATTGTTGATATACTCCGTATCGAGCTTGACCACTTCCTCAAAATCCGTGATCTCGCTGCGGCCGCTTACCTGCCACATGCCGGTAAGCCCCGGCTTGGTCGCAAGCCGTGCCCGGTGATGGTATTCGTATTTCTCCCATTCATCCACCGTGGGCGGGCGGGTGCCCACAAGGCTCATCGCGCCCTTGAGCACATTAAAGAACTGCGGGAACTCGTCCAGACTGGTCTTGCGGATAAACTCGCCGATCCCGGTTTTCTTGGTGCCGTCAGGCAGAATCTCATTCCCGATAATCCGGGGGTCCCAGTCCAGCTTGAACATCATGCCGTCTGCCACCCGGTTCTGCTTCATGAGGTCTTTTTTCCGCTCTTCCGCGTCAAGATACATGGACCGGATCTTCAGCATCTTGAACTTCCGGCCGTTCTGTCCGATACGTTCCTGCTTGAACAGGATCGGGCCCGGCGAGGCCTTCTTGATCATCGGTCCGACAATCAGCAGAACAAGCAGCGCGATCAGACTGCCCACCAGACCGCCTGCAATATCCATCAGGCGCTTGATCAGTGCCTGTCCGGGGGTTACATAATTCGAAGTGGTGGTTACCACCGAATAGCCGCCGATCTTTTCAACAAAGGACCTGTCTCCAATACTGTTCTCATCCACGGGCAGCCGCAGATGCACCGGCACCGACATTTCCCGGCACTGATCCATCAGCGTATTCACCTGCTCATTGGCCACAGAATAGACAAATACTCCGTCAATCCACTCCCGGCAGATATAGTCGGCCGCCCCTTTCAGGTCAGCCACCACCGGGATTCCGCAGCATTCCGTGACGCCGCTATCCGCATCCGTGAGCGCAATCCCCACGATCTTGTGCGTATCTGAGGGATTCACGGATTGTATAACCTTTTCCGCGGATTTCACGTCAGCCACCAGCAGCATGGCATCCCGAACCACATTCTTCTTCCTGTTGCGGATAATCCGTTTCCATACAATGTGAGACACATATCCGAACAGAATATGAAACGCAGCTGTCAGCACAATCGTGATACGGCTGTATACATCACTGGTCTGCACAGTGAAGTTGCAGAAAATCATGGCAACAAAGACCAGGACAGCCTGCTTGCAGGTAAGCTCGAATTCCCGGTAATAGCCCCGCTTCATGACCTCGTGCATGGTGTTGAACATGACCGGTACCAGCACATCCAGTACCAGAAGCAGAACAGCCATCATACGGTAGGATTCTTTCAGGTAGGGAAGATTCCAGAATCCATGACGAATCATATACCCAAGAATGAATGCGATCTGAAGCGCAATCTCATCCACAATGATGAAATCCAGGTGCTTCAGCCATCGATGCGTGCTTCGCGTATACACGTCCTGATGCTCCCTCACATGAATAGGTACAGTTCACAGTTTTCCGCGCAGTTACTCGGTAATGATCCAGCCCAGAACAGGAAGTTCGTTCATCATGAGCTTTTCTGCCTCGGAAAGAATGCCCTGCTTCTTCGATGCTCCGATTTTTTCCACAACCACTACACCGGCTGCGCCTTTCACGCGTTCCATGGACTTTGCGTCCTGAAGAAGTCCGCGTTCCGGATTCAGTTTCGGTGAGCCTTTCGTTCGCTTGTCCAGTTCGGAACCCAGCGCCTGCAGATCGGCCTCCGGCACCGTTCCGCACAGGATCACGTCACCCTCTCCGGAATGGGACATCAGAAATGCCGCGATACTGTCAAGCTCGCTCTCCGCGGAAGGGATGTTCCTGAACTGAATTCTGTCAATCAGGCGGTCTATGGGATTCTTTTTCTCAGGAGAAACCCGTACTGTTCCAAGCAGCGGAGCGTCATACAGCTGAACAAACATGCTGTCCTGTACAAAGCCCTTCGACAGATACTTCACCGCAACCAGGAGCACGCCAAGCACGCCGAACACAAACCCGAAAATGGCCGCGAACTTGAAAATATGCTTTCCCGGCGGGAACGGTTCCTGCCCGCGCATCTTAATCAGTTCGGTCTGGGCCTTATTGATCTTGTCCCGGCTGCTGGAAATACTCTCGTTGATCTTCTGAATCTTTGTCAGGATTCCGGGATCCTTGTCTTCCCGAATGCTTTCGGAATATTTGTCTGCCGTATGCGGGATCACCTGCCCGGAAACGGATTCAGATGAACTCAGCAACAGCTCCGACAGATAGTCTGTGATCTTCGCGGCAGACTCCTGCGTCGCGCCTTTGGCGGAAATCTCCACCATCCGGCCGTTGGCGAGCTCGGAAACCGTCACCAGCTCGTTCCAGTAATCCACTTCGCCCGATCCGATCAGCTCTTCCCGCTTTCCCTCCGGGATCTGGTCTCCGGCAAGCTTGGCAATATAGGCCCTTGCGAGAATGGAAAAAGGATTGATGGCCGTGTTGTTGTAGGTAACAAGCACGCTGTCATCGATTGTCAGATTGAAAATCACCGAAGATGTCCAGACATGCTCACTGTCCAGGTTCAGATAAATGCTGTTTTTCAGCGTATCCTGACTGTCGAGAATAATCTCGTCATTGTTGCTGATGATCTGAGTATAAGTTGACTGGGCAAGCACATAATCCTTGTGCTCAATCTCATAGTCTTCCTGCTCATTGACCAGTGCACCGTTCTGGACACGGAACGCCTGGAAAACGCCTCCAAGAAGGCAGCCGATCAGCACAATGATGACAAGCAGTCTCCAGCGTTTCAGAATAGAAACCAGCAGACGCACTATGCTGATATCCATATCATCCAGACTGTAATCCGGGTTTCGTTTCATGATGATGTACTCCTTATCCTGTATTTCCAGTCAGATCCCTTTTGCCTTCACAGCCTTTGATCTGCACCCTTCCGGAACATATCCACACTGAGGAATGCTATCCGGAGCTGGTCCCGGAAGATTTTCTCTCTTGTAAAA
>CACYNZ010000353.1 GCA_902775835.1 uncultured Eubacteriales bacterium
CGGTTTTCTGCAGGACTGCCCTGATAGTACGTACCGAGTTCATCAGCGGGCTCATCAAAACTGATGTCTTCTTCTTCTTCCAGCATGCCGTTCCAGTCCTGATCCTCATCATGGCTGTGCTGAAATGCCTGCTGATGCTTGGCGTCAGTTTCGGATGAATGACGGAAATAAGGCATGGGGTACCTCCTCAGACATAATCAAGCCATGGATGCTCATCTTCGCTGCGGCCGGTAAGGGCGCCTTCCTGTGAAAGAGAAGGGAAGGAAAGCTGCCGCAGGGCTTCATAGGCAATGATGGCCACAGAGTTGCTCAGATTCAGGCTTCGTGCTTCAGGACGCATGGGAATCCGGATGCACTGATCATAACAGCGGGCCAGCAGGTCCTCCGGAAGACCGCGGGTTTCTCGTCCGAAAACAAGAAAATCCCCATCGGCGTATTGAACCTGATCATAGGAATGCGGAGCTTTCGTAGTGGCAAAATGCATGCGGTGGTCGGGATAGGCCTGCAGAAAGCTTTCCATGCTGTCATGCACGTGCAGGGTCATAAGCGACCAGTAGTCCAGCCCCGCCCGCTTGAGATAGCGGTCATCCAGGGAGAATCCCAGGGGCCGGATCAGGTGGAGCTCACAGCCGGTTGCTGCGCATGTGCGGGCTATATTTCCGGTGTTCTGGGGAATCTCAGGTTCCACCAGCACGATATGAAGAGCCATTCGTTTTTCGCCTCCATGGAGATTGTATCATTCCCCTTACAAGGGTGCAAGCCGGCTTAAACGAGAAAAGGCCGCCGTCAGGCGGCCTCAAAAGTGCTTGGATTATGACAGTCCAAGATCGCTCAGCATCTTCTTGAGTGAGTCATATGTAAGCTTTCCGTCGGAGAACGAAACCAGTCCGCGCAGCGGCATGTATTTCATCATGGCAGCGGCCATTTCTGACGAAACGGCTTCCTGGGCGGCGTCGGAGGACTCCTGTTCGCCTTCAAATGTACCCTGGAGTGAGTCCAGAACGGGCTTCAGTTTTGCTGCGGCTTCCGGATTACGCATCAGGTCCATCATAATGGTATTGACGGTGATGGGGTCATGGCGTACGGTCGTGGACTCCACTTCCACTTCCTTCTCCAGAACGATCTCCCGGGAAGAACGGCCGATCTGTACAGCGAAGCTGCCGCTCTCCACATACCAGTCGTGAAGCGTGGTATCCCAGTAGGCAAAGGCGCGCTTGCCGAGCGTGAAGGAAACTGTGCGGGTTTCACCGGGATTCAGGAATACCTTTTCAAACCCGCGCAGCTCACGGACGGGACGGAACACGCTGCTTTCCCGGTCGGCCACATAGAGCTGAACAACTTCCTTGCCGGGCACATCGCCTGTATTGGTGACATTCACGGAAACATGCAGATCTTCGTCATCCCGCATGCTTTCCCTGTCCAGAACGAGATCCGAATAGGCGAAGCTTGTATAGCTCAGGCCGTAGCCGAAGGGGAAGAGAACATCAATGCGCTTTTTGTCATAATAGCGGTAGCCGACAAAAACACCTTCTGCATAGACCGCCCTGTCGCCCTCACCGCCGTAGGAAAGGAAAGCGGAGGTGTCTTCCAGGTGGTAGGGGAAACTCTCGGGAAGTCTGCCGCTGGGACTGACCTGGCCGTACAGGATGTCGCGCGTGGCACTGCCGACCGCCTGTCCTGCCAGATAGGCTTCCAGGACGGCCCGGACACGCCCGATCCAGGGCATTTCCACAGGGGAACCGTTGTAGAGCACCACGATCGTATTCGCACAGGCACTGGCCACCCTTGTGATCAGTTCGTTCTGACACTTGGGAAGGCGCATGTGAGTGCGGTCATACCCCTCGGATTCAAAGCTGTCCGGGAGCCCGGCCACGACCACAACCTTGTCGGACTGCTTGGCAAGGGACACGGCTTCCTGGATCAGGGCATCATCCGGATCATCCTGCTCTGTGGAGTATCCCTGTGCATAGGAGATGTTGTTCATGCCGGACAGGGCATCCATGAGGCTGTCCACCCGGAAGGAATTGATGTGCGAACTGCCGCCGCCCTGATAGCGCGGTTTTTTGGCAAATTCGCCGATCACGGCAATTTTTTCTCCTGCTTTCAGGGGGAGCGTGTGCATGTCATTCTTCAGAAGGATCATGCATTCGCATGCAAGCTTTCTGGCAAGCTCATGCTGGGCAGCCATGTCCCATTCCGTATCCGGCTTCCGGTTTTCAAGATAGCGGTAGAAAACACGGAGAATGCGGGATACAGCCCTGTCCACCACGGCCTCATCCAGTTTTCCTTCCCGGACGGCGCGCACGATTCTTGCGTCGTTGCTGCCGCCGGACGAGGGCATTTCCAGATCCAGCCCGGCGTCCAGAGCGGCAACGCGGTCGGAAACGGCACCCCAGTCACTGACCACAAAACCTTCAAAATTCCAGGCATCCCGGAGAATTTCGGTAAGCAGATGCCGGTTTTCCGAAGCATATTCACCGTTGACACGGTTGTAGGAGCACATCACAGTCCAGGGCTGGGCGTTGCGGATGGCATTTTCAAACGCGGGCAGATAGATTTCCCGAAGCGTGCGTTCATCAATGACGGCATCACTGGACATACGCCGGTGTTCCTGGGAATTGGCGGCAAAATGCTTGATGCTGGTTCCAACGTTCCGGCTCTGAATACCCGAAATGATGGCGGTGGCCATTTCACCAGCCAGGTAAGGATCTTCAGAGAAGTA
Organism: uncultured Eubacteriales bacterium; assembly: GCA_902775835.1. The sequence continues at coordinate 2,723 of CACYNZ010000353.1, forward strand.
CTCAAAATTTCGGCCGCACAGCGGACTGCGCTTGATATTGACAGCCGGTCCGAGAATGACACTTACATTTTCATGCTGGCAGGTATCGCCCAGGGCTTCACCCAGGGTGCGGAGTGCATCCCTGTCAAAGGAAGCGGCCGTGGCACATGCGGCGGGGAAACAGACAGCGCGGATAGAATCATTGACCCCCAGATGATCTGCCTTCTCTTCCTGTTTGCGGAGCCCGTGGGGGCCGTCTGAAACCATGAAGGCAGGGATGCCAAGTCTTTCGACTGCCTTGGTATGCCAGAAATCACCGCCTGATAATAATGAAGCTTTTTCTTCCAGCGTCATCTGCTGGATCAATTTCTGAATATCCATATGTCACCTCATAAACCGGCGGAAACGCCTTGTGTTGTGGGAAATCACGTGTATCGTATCATGGCTGAAAAAGTTATGTCAAGTTTCACCGTGGAAAGCAGGACGGGAAACCGGGTTTTCCGCTCACGCGCCGGCAGTGCAGGCATGGACCGGCAGGCGGAATTCTTCAGAAAAGGCGAAAATATTTGGAATTCTTATTGATTTTTTCTGAAAAATCGTGTACGATTACTCTGTTTCCCCGGGAAATGTTCGGTTTTCCGGGAAGCCGCAATTGTATACTTATCTGAACGAAACAAGGAGAGAACGAGGATGAAAAAGTTTGTTGCTCTGTTTCTGGTTCTGATCATGGTTCTCTGCAGCGTCTGCGCAGTGGCTGAGCCTGCCAACGGCCGCACTGCCATCGCCAAGGAAGATCTTCTGGTGGGCGTCATTCTTCTGCATGACGAAAACATCGGTTATGACTATGCTCATATCCAGGGTGTGGAAGGCATGAAGGAAGCCCTGGGACTGACGGATGACCAGGTTATCTATGAGTACGGGAAGCCTGAAAATGAGGAAGCCTATGAAGCAGCTGTGCGTCTTGCCAACCGCGGATGCCAGATCATCTTCGCTGACTCCTTTGGTCATGAGGATTACATGATGCAGGCTGCCGCAGAGTATCCTGAAGTGGAATTCTGCCACGCGACCGGCTATCAGGCTGCTTCCAGCGGTCTGGTGAACATGCACAACTACTTCACCAATGTGTACGAGTCCAGATATGTTTCCGGTGTTGTGGCCGGCATGAAGCTGGCTGAAGTGTACGGCGCTGACACCGATGCCAAGCTGGGCTATGTGGGTGCCTATTCCTATGCCGAGGTTGTGAG
>CACYNZ010000354.1 GCA_902775835.1 uncultured Eubacteriales bacterium
TGGCAGGCTGGAGAGATCGGGCAGGTCGGCGAGGAAATAACTCGTATAGCTTGTAAGCTCGTTGTTATAGCAGTCCACCGATTTCAGCGTCGATGCATAGAGCATCAACTCTGCTATCTGGTTGTTGCTGCAGTCCACCTCTTCCAGTCCTTCGTTGCCCTGAACGAGCTGTGTCAGCTTGTCCGCTGAGCCCTCCTGCCAGATGCGAAATACGTTGTTCACGCAGGCGTTCACTTTGCTGCCCGGATCGTCCGGCAGCATTGGGTTGATGAGACGCTGATCCAGCCCAAGCTTTCTACCATCCGAGGTAATCTTCAGCATGTTGTCGACCCTGGGATTGATATTCCCGCTGTGCACTTTTGCTGCCCGTTCCGACAGTTCCTGCACCATGAGCTTCTGCAGTTCCGTGGGCTGCACGACCACCGTTTCGTAGTGCGGCGTCGGTGTAGGAAGCTGCAGCTGATCCGCCGTCTTGATATCCGCCACTTCCTTGAAAAGCGACATAAGCTCCGGCAGATTGAAGAATTTGGCGAAGCGTGTACGAGCCCGGTATCCGGTTCCTTCCGGAGCCAGCTCGATTGCCGTGACCGTTTCGCCGAAGGTGGATGCCCAACAGTCGAAGTGGGTCATATGATTTCGTTTCAGCGCGCCATATTGGAGATAGCGCTGCATGGTGTACAGCTCCGTCATGGAATTGGAAACCGGCGTTCCTGTGGCAAAGATCACGCCACGACCACCGGTAAGTTCATCCATATACCGGCACTTGAGGAACATGTCCGTGGATTTTTGCGCTTCGCTGGTGGAAAGGCCGGCAACGTTGCGCATCTTCGTCATGAGGAACATATTTTTAAAGGCATGCGCTTCATCGACGAAAAGCCTGTCCACGCCGAGCTGTTCAAAGGTGACCACATCATCCTTGCGCTCCTGTGCCTGCAGCTTCCGCAGTCGGCCTTCGAGCTGTTTCTTCGTCCTTTCCAGCTGCTTGATGGAGAATTGCTCTCCACGGGTAGCTTTCAGTTCCTGGATGCCATTTGTAATTTCGTCGATCTGCTCCTGTACCAGCCGTTCCTGACGTTCCAGGGATACGGGAATGCGTTCAAACTGGCTATGCCCGATGATGATGGCATCGTAATCGCCGGTGGCAATCCGGGCACAGAACTTCTTCCGGTTGGTCTTTTCAAAGTCTTTCTTAGTCGTGACCAGTATCCGTGCAGAGGGATACAGCCGCAGGAACTCCGCAGCCCACTGTTCCGTCAGGTGATTGGGAACAACGAACATGCTCTTCTGGCATAGCCCCAGGCGCTTGCTTTCCATGGCAGCCGCCGCCATCTCGAAGGTCTTGCCTGCACCGACCTGATGGGCCAGCAGCGTATTTCCACCGTAAAGAATATGGGCAATGGCGTTCAGCTGGTGCTCCCGCAGCCGGATTTCCGGATTCATGCCAGAGAAGGTGATGTGGCTGCCGTCGTACTCCCGTGGGCGGATGGAATTGAACAGCTCGTTGTATCGTTTGACCAGCGCTTCTCTGCGGTCCGGATCTTTCCAGATCCATTCCCGGAAAGCGTCCTTGATCATCTGCTGCTTTTGCTGGGCAAGGGTCGTTTCCTTCTGGTTGAGAACCCGGCGCTCCTTTCCGTCCGCGTCCTGAATGGTGTCGTAGATGCGTATATCTCTGAGATTCAGCGTATCTTCCAGAATGCGAAGGCCGTTTGCCCGGTCAGTGCCATAGGTAATGTGTACTGGAACGTTGCTGTAGGAAGCCGCTGTTTTTCCGGTGATGCGCCATTCCGCCGTATATTCGGAAAATTGTACCTGAATGACCCGAGCCTGATAGAAGGGAATCTCGAAGGTCTCCCGCAAGAACTGCTGGATCACTTCTTTACCCACCCAGGTTGCGCCCAGCCGGACGTCGATCTCGGATGCGTCCAGGTCTTTGGGCTGCGCCTTTTCGAGAGCTTCCACATTAGGCTGAAAGAGCGGCGAGATATCAGCGGCCTTCCTCGCTTCCCGAAGCTTTTCCCGTACATTGCCGGACAGATATTCGTCCGCCGTGAAATATCTTGGAGCCCCGTTTTCGTCCACCGGGGCAGGCAGCCGGAAGATGACACCCGTCAAATCCCGGGCGATTTCCTCCTGCGATTTCCCAGTGAGATTTGCCATAAATGGCATATTCACGCCGGCTTTCTCCGCGATGGAGACTGCAAGCGCCTCGGCAGCTGTATCCACATGCTCGACGGTGCGCTGCTGGCGGATCGTCCGTTTGGTGAACATATCCGCCTTACGGGCAAGTGCCCCGTTCTCATCCAGGATTTCCAAGGAGCAGAGCAGGTAATACGAGGAATCCTCCCGGAAGACCAGATTGTTTGCCCTGCTGTTGATGAGCCCGTGTTTCGCCGTGAAACTGTCGTACAGTCGGCTCAGTTCCGCCTGAAGGGTCTGGATGGCAGTATCGCTTGCGTCCGCAAGCTGGGCATCCATGAGCCTGTGCACGCAGTCTCGCAGGGCGATCATGCCTTTGATGCGTTCCTCAGCAGTGGTATTCAGTTCGGGGCGCACCATGACGGAGTTCTCGCGGTAATAGACTTTGCCATCCATCAGAGCGTAGGAGTAATTTCTGACGTCCGGCGTTGCCGGGATGGTTTCGCGAACGGCTTCGTCTTCTCCCAGATCGGGCATCTCTGCAGCATGGTACTCACCGGCGATATGCCGCACTGCTTCGGACAACTGCTGAGAGAGGTCTGCGCCGGGGATGGGCAGGCAGGCGGTTTCCTTTTCACTGCCGTACATGCTGTCCGACCATGCCATGGTGCCCAGCACCATTTCAGGATGTTCAGCGAAATAGGCGTTTACAGGAATCCCGTCTTCCGTCATCCCCAGATGCACCCAGTCGGGTTCCGTGACGATGGGCTGTTCCCGCTTTTGCAGGAACAGGATGTCACTGGTGACTTCGGTGCCGGCATTGGCCTTGAAGGCGCTATTAGGCAATCGGATTGCACCTAACAGTTCCGCCCGTTCGGCCAGATACTTCCGTACTTCCGCCGACTGCTTGTCCATCGTGCCTTTGGAAGTGATAAAGGCGATGACACCCCCAGGGCGCACCTGATCCAGTGCCTTGACGAAGAAATAATCGTGAATCAGGAAATTGTGTTTGTCAAAGCGCCGGTCAGAAAGCTTATACGATCCGAAGGGTACGTTGCCGATGGCCAGATCGAAGAAATCCCTGCGGTCCGTCTTCTCAAAGCCGGTCACAGAAATATCTGCATGGGGATACAGATACTGGGCAATCCTGCCGGTAATGCTGTCCAGTTCCACACCGTACAGATGGCTTGCCTGCATGCTTTCCGGGATCATGCCGAAGAAATTCCCGACGCCGCAGGATGGTTCCAGAATATTGCCCATCCGGAAGCCTATCTGTCCGATTGCATCATACATCGCCCGGATGACTGTAGGGGTGGTGTAATGAGCGTTCAGCGTGGAAGCTCTTGCCATCTCATACTCAGACTCGGTCAGCAAGTTTTTCAGCGTTCTATATTCGTCCGACCAGGAAGCATTGCGTTCGTCGAACGCCTGCGGCAAACCACCCCAGCCGACGTACTGCGAAAGGACTTCCTGATCTTCTGGGGATGCGGGGCGATTCTCTTTCTCCAGCGTTTTCAGCGTCCGGATGGCACGGACATTTCGCTCAAACTTGGTCTTCTGCCCGCCTTCGCCCAGATGGTCGTCTGTAATGCGATAGTTTTCCGGAATAACCTCAGGCGCGGCTTCTTCCTGCATTGTAATCAGGTCTTTGTGCTCTGCTTCGGTTTTATACTTATCGTTTCGCTCATCTCTGGGCAGCAAACGTTCCAGCATCTCCCTGCTTTCCACCCGGAAGATAGGATAGACGGCAGACGTATCGCGGAAGGAAATATCAAAGAGCCGAACCTCATCCA
>CACYNZ010000355.1 GCA_902775835.1 uncultured Eubacteriales bacterium
CTGAAGCAGACAGATGCAGACGCTTACACTATGTGGTGGAAAGTCGAGGGGGACAAAAACTATGCGGATGTAAACGGCGGTACGGTCGTAAGCGCACAATAACCGCCCGTCCTAGAACATAACTGCCCGGCGCCAACCAGCGCCGGGCATCATCAATTATATTTATCTATCAGCCGCCGTATCATGGGACTCCAAGGCATAAAGTCCTCCAAATCTGCAGCAGAGGGAGTATTCCCCAGAAAGCGAAGCTCCTCCAACAGACATCGCAAATACAGATACGGCTCCAATCCATTGGCCTTCGCGCTCTCCACCATCGTATAGACAATGGCACTGGAATCGGCTCCCTTAGGCGTATCACTGAACAGCCAGTTCTTCCGCCCAACCACAAAGGGCCGGATCGCATTCTCTGCTGCGTTGTTGGAGATATCCACCTCTCCATGGTCCAGAAATGCGTTAAGGTATGTTTTCTGGTTCCGAGCATAAACCACAGCGTCTTCCAACTTGCTGCCGGGTGCAGGGTCCAGTTTTTCTACCCACGACCAATAAGCGTCCAACAGGAGCTCCACCTTCCCGTGACGCGCTTCTTCCCGCCGCTTGGGCGTGAGTTCCGCAAACTTCTTCTCCTGCGCAAACAGCTTGGTGCAGTATTCATATCCTATAGCCGCTTTTGAGGTCGCAGTCGTTGCTCCTTTCGGCATAGCCTCCCGCCACTTCCGGCGCATATGGGCCCAGCACCCGCAGCGGACAACTCCCTCGACCTTGTCATATCCGCTGTATCCGTCTGTCACCAGGCATCCGTGGAAATCTTTCAGTATCCGGGCCGGATGCTTGCCGCTTCGATCCGGCTGGTACTCAAACAGTCGGATCTGTTTCGGGCTGTATCGTCCGCTGGCATACACCCACATCCGGGATTCCGAGGCAGCCGGCTTGCCCTCCTCCTTCAGCACCTGGACCACGGTTTCATCTGCATGGATGACCGCCTGCTCCGGAAGAGTTTTCCGCATCTGTCGGTACAATGGCTTCAGCCAGGTCTGAGAACACTGGATCACCCAGTTGGCCAAAGTGGCACGGGACAGGGCGATGCCGTCTCGTTTCCAGATCTTTTCCTGCCGGGCAAGGGGAATCCCATCCACATATTTCTGTGTCATGACATCTGCCACCGCAGCGGGGGATGCCAGGCTGTGCTTTATCAGCGGAGCTGGTGCTTTCACTTGGGCCAAATTGGCATAGCCGGTGTTCTTTTCACATGCCTTGCAGGCATAGGTCTCAGTATAGTACAGAACCCGAAAAACCTGCTTGGGGATCACGTCCAGCTCCTGCCGCAGGAACTTCTTCCCAATCGGTACCATCTTGGCCCCGCATCCGCAGACCAGCAATTCATCCGGAAGCTTCAGCACCACTTCTCTCACCGGCAGGCCTTCTGTCAGTTCTTCCACGGTGCGCTTCTTTTTGCGCTTGTGCTCCTTGACGGTGAAGGTCTCTTCTGTCGGTTCCGGTTCCTTTACGTTCTGCTCTGCCTCCGCCTCGTTGAAGAGACCTAACTGATTCGGCATGACATAGTCCCGCTTTTCACTGGACTGCCCGAATCTGGCCCGTTGGGCGTTGAGCAGCAGTTCGTTCATCCGGTCCAGTTTCCGTTTAAGTTCTTCGTTCTCAGCGGTCAGAGACTCCACGGAATCCCGCAGTGTATTCAGTTCTTTTTGCGTGATAGACACTCTAGGTTCCGCCATTATTTTACACCGCCTTTACAGTATTATTATACCATAAAGGCGGTGTAAAGTACAGGTTTTTCAAGGGTTTCCGGTATCTTATCCTCTAAAATAGTTCCTTTTGCTTTTCCTTCCGAATGGCCTTGGGCTGGTCGATCTTCAATCCCTCCATCAGCCACCGGAACGACTGCGGTTCCAGCTTTCGTAGTTCTTCGGTGCTCCGGGGCCATTGAAATCTTCCGTTGCTCAATCGCTTGTATACCAGCACATATCCATCTCCGGACCAGTACAGCGCCTTGATTCGGTCTGTTCTTCTCCCGCAGAATAAGAACAGACTGTCCTCCTTCAGGTTCATTCCAAATTGGAGCTGGATGATGGAGACCAGTCCGTCGATCCCGCGCCGCAGATCGGTATAGCCGCAGGCCACATAATAGTTTGTGACTTTGCTCAGGTCAACCATGGTCCACCGCCTGAAGCGATTTCAGAATCGCGGCGACCGCATCCATATCCACGGTTCCAGGCAGTTCCATCCGCGCTTCCCCCATCTCGATCTTCAGCAAGGTCTGGCTCTGTTTTCCAGGTGCAGAAAGCTCCACCAGCTGCGGGTCAACAGTATCCACGAGAGATTCCCGCAGCCGTTTCAGCCAATAGTAGAACTGCCGTTCTGAGATCCTTTCCTTCTGACAGAACGCACGCTTGGACATTCCGCTCGCCTGCTGCGCCTGGATGACCTGCGCCCAGTTTTCTAACCGATATGCGTCTCTCATTGCCAACACATCTTCCATCCGCTACCATCCTCTATACGTTCTCTACCAAAACTGCGATTGCAGTTTTGGTAGGCGCCTTCATTTTCTCACATTTGCCTGCGCTGTGGTAGGCGGGTAGTTATTATGCGGTTACAAAGATATTGCGTTTTTCGGTGTTCTGCGAAGCAAGAAATTTGTTGATTACATCCGCAAAAACCAAATCATCAATCCGACACTCACAGTCATCGGGAGATGGAATACATTGCTCCATTTCAGAACTCAACTCGCAGATGTACGCACTTCGTTTCAAACGGCTACGTTCACGGCAACAGTTCAATGAAACATGGCGGGTTATCCTTGCCAAAAAAGCATACAGATATTCTTTTGGACTGTGCGGTGGAATAGAGTTCCACGCCTCCACATAAGTATCATTTTCACATTCCTCCGCAGTAGCCACATTTTTGAGAATACTATCCGCTATTCGCCTAAGCTTCAAACCGTATTTTTGCGCCGTCTGGGAAATAGCAGATTCATTTCTGGATAAATATAGCTCTACAATTTTTGAATCATCCATTCTGCTTTCCTCCTTTCGGTATTCATAAGGCCTTCACTCTATATAGCGGATTTTTATTTCTGATGTCTGTCTTTTCCGAGAAACGATGAATGAGTTCTCTCAGAAGACAGACATTTATTTTATTTCGGATACTTATTTTATGTGAGGTAGAGATATGAAAAAGCTTTCAGTTGTTTTGATGACAGGAATAATGGCTGCTTCGATGGCTGCGGCGGCATACGCCAAAGATGAGCCGGCCGGTAAATTTGAGAAGATCGGGATCCATATGACTTTACCGGAAGAAATGTCCGAAGTGAAGGGCGTGTTCGATCCGGAATTTTACGGAGCCATCTCGGATGACCCTGAAATCTATTATATGGGTGTCGCCTATTTTGCCATGCCGCAGAAAAAACTCGAATATTACCAGAATCTGCCGGAAGAGGACTTTACGGAAGAAGTCAGTGAGGAAATCAGCGGCCTCCAGACCCTTATATGTGAGATCTTTGCCGTTCAGGGAGATTCCGGGGATTTTTATAAGCTGCTGGGCGTGGAAGAAAATACAGAAGAGATCGGGCTTGAAGAGCTTGGAAAATCGGATGAATTTACCTTTTTCTGCATCCCGACAGACGGCGCGCAGTATCTGACGAATGCGGATGATTCCTTTATTGAAGAGTATCAGACGGTTTATGACATGACGATGAACGCACTCAGAAATGCTGCGTTTGAAGATCCGTCCACATCCTTTGCCGGGAAGACAGCTGCTTTTAAGAGCACTGATCTGGACGGCAGGGAGGTCAGCAGCGACGAGCTGTTCTCCGCCAATGAGATTACCATGGTCAACTACTGGGCGACCTGGTGCGGCCCCTGCCTGGGTGAGCTGAAGGAGCTTGCTGAGATTCACAGCCGGCTGCAGGAAAAG
>CACYNZ010000356.1 GCA_902775835.1 uncultured Eubacteriales bacterium
TACTGGCTCACCACCACCGCCCCGCCGGCGGATACGGCCGTGAAGAGGTAGATGAAAATGGTGTAGACCATGGTATCCAGGCCGACGCCGGCCACCACGGCCTCGCCCGCGTGGCTGACCATCATGGTGTCCGCCAGTCCCACCACCATCTGCAGGACCTGCTCGATGACCAGGGGGACAATCATGGCTTTCAGCGCCGCGTTGGAAAAGGGCTGTCTATCCTTGGGCAGTGTTTTTCTGGGTTCCATCCATCGAAGGATTCCCTGCATTTCCGTTCCTTCCTTTTTTTCTGACGTATTCTGGTTTCCGATGGACCGGACGGACCCTCCCTGACATCGGGAAGGCTTACAGGGCCATGGGCTCTCCGGGCCAGAGCAGACAGATCAGGTCCGGATTCACAATCCGCTCATACAGGTCACGGGGATTGGCGTTGAAGGGTGTCATGTCCGGGGCGTCCACGGTGCCCCAGTGGATGAGCACCAGACGGGATTCGGGATAGGCATTGGCCAGCCGGATGGCATTTTCCAGACCGATGTGCCAGTCATTGTCGGAAAAATCAAAGAGGATCGTATCCGGGCTGTCCATATGCAGATGGCTCTCCAGAAGACGTGAATCCCCGGGCAGCCAGATCCGTCCGTCCGGCGTGTCCAGAAGAAAGCCGCAGTAGTCTTCCTCTTTCCATGTGCGGAAGGAGAACTCAGGGAGTCCCTGCTGCCAGTTGTGCTTTGCGGGGGTGAGGGTTACCCGGACCTGGGCATTTACGGAGAAGGTTTCGCCGATGCCGTGCCCTGTGCCGGGGATGCCGGCAGCGCGCATCTCCTCCGCCACATATGCGGTACTGTGAAATTCCTGGCATGTGCCCAGAAGGGCCTGGCAGGTTTCCCGGCTGAAATGGTCGCCGTCAATGTGCGTGACGAGAACCGCGCTGAGATGCGTGACCTGCTCCGGCCGGAGCGGGCAGTCGAACAGCGTCGGCATGTCAAAGCCCGTGAGCAGCGGATCGATGAGCAGGGTCGTGCCGCGCACGTTCAGAAGAATGCCGGCGCCGCCCAGCCAGGTGATTTCCGTGCCGGTGCAGGGTCCGAAGGCTTCCGGCGGTATGCCCAGCACTTTTGACGGCATGGCCTGGCCCTTCCCGTTGATCAGGTATTTCTCCTCAGAAACCCGGGAAGCAATGCTTGGCATGTGATCACTTTTCCTTTGCGCTCAGCAGTTTTTTCAGGCAGGCATAGGTGAGGTCATAGGCGGACTGGTATGCATACGCAATGCCCGCCTGCTCCATGGCAGTTTTCTGCTTCTCCGTCACGCTGGTATAGGGATAGATCCCGTAAATGAAGGGAAAGAACGCGTACAGGAACTGCTGCCGCTCCCCGGCATCCATCTCCGGAACGTATTTTTTCACCATGCGCTCGACGGTTTCCAGGGACGCGCCATAGGCGACCTTGAACTCGGCAAGCCGCTCGGGACGGGAATTGGCCTCCATGTCAAAGTGGTTCATGGACAGAAGCCGCAGAAGCCTCGGTCTGTCGGTCAGCGTCCGGGCCAGCACCTGGGCCAGGCCGTCGCGGGTTAAGATGTCGTGCTGCGTGTACACATCGTTCATGTCCGATACCCACAGCTCGTATTCCTTCTGCATCAGGGCCAGGAAGATTTCTTCCTTGGTCTCGAAATAGTTGTAGATGGAAGTCCGGGTGAAGCTGGTGGCCGCGCCGATCTCCTTGATGGTGATTTCCCGGAAGCTCATGGTTTCGTAGAGCCTTGCGCAGGCTTCGATGATCTCTTCCCTGCGGGCCGCGGTCAGCGCCGGTGAACCTCTTGACATGGGCTGCCCCTCCTGAAATAAAATTGACACCGTGTCATGTTTGTACATTGTAGTACGGAACTGACACGGTGTCAAACTATGCGCCTGCTCGTGATGTGGCATTGGACGCTTGCGCGGAGGAAATCAGTACCAGTCGTGCTTTTCGCCGCGGTCCAGGTCCGCGATGCGTTCCATTTCCTCCTGAGTCAGCTCAAATCCGAACAGGTCAAGATTTTCCCGGATATGCTCCGGATTGGATGAGCCAGGGATGACAATGATGCCGCGCTGAAGATCCCAGCGCAGGATGACCTGGGCGGCGGATACGCCGTGTGCCTCTGCAATGTCCAGGATGACCGGATCCGTGAGCAGCTCCCGGGTATATCCGCGTCCGCCCAGCGGGTACCAGCACTGCACTGCGATGCCCTTTTCCTGAATGAAGGGAACGACGTCCTTTTCCTGGTAATAGGGGTGGATTTCATTCTGTACAAGGGCGGGCATGATATGGACCTGCGGCAGGAAATGTTCAAGCTCGTCAATGTACCAGTTGGAAAGCCCGAGGGAACGGATGCTGCCGTCCGCCACCGCCTTTTCCATGGCCAGATAGGCTTCCACGTCACCCTTGCCCGGATGATGCAGAAGCATCATGTCAATGTACCCGATATCAAGCTTTTCCAGGGCCATGCGGATGGCGCCTTCCGGGTCACCGAACTGGCTCGGATAGATCTTGGTGATGACAAAGATCTCTTCCCGCTTTACGCCGTATGCTTCCATGGCCCGTCGGACGCCTTCCCCGACGGCTTCCTCGTTGCCGTACATATAGGCTGTATCGATGAGCCGGCCGCCGTGTTCGATCAGCGCCATGACAGAGCGGACGCAGGTGTCATGGTCCAGGGCATAGGTGCCAAGACCCATGGCAGGCATGGTGTATCCGCTGTTGAGAAGCACGTATCCCGTCTTAAGATCCGGGATTCCGGTCGGTGCCTGCATCTTTTCAGCATTTGCATCGGGCATGGCATACCATGCCGGAAGCAGGAGACATGCAAGGGTGAGCACGGTTTTCAGCAGTTTTTTCATGGTTTTCCTCCCTGGGTGTTTGGCGGTCTGCGCGTACTTTTCGGTTCAGTCATATTGTAAGTGCTTGCGCGAAATTGCACTAATGGTTATTATTTATCTCATGATATGCACGCGGAGCATATCACAGTACGCTTGAGGAGGTTCTGCCATGGAAATCAGGACGCTGAGGTATTTTCTTATGACCGCCCGGGAGGAAAACATGACCCGTGCGGCGGAGCTTCTTCATGTAACGCAGCCGACGCTGTCCAAGGCCATGAAGAGCCTGGAGGATGAGCTGGGCAGAAAACTGTTTACACGGCACAGCTTCAGCATCCGGCTGACCGAGGAGGGCAGGCTGCTGCGCAGCCGCGCGGAGGACCTGGTGAGCATGGCGGACAAGATCGAGCAGGAGTTTGTGTCGCTGGATGACATCACCGGCGGCGATATCTTTTTCGGGCTGGCCGAATCCTATCAGATCCGGTATCTTGCCCGGGAGATACGCGCGTTCCGCCGGCAGTATCCTGAAGTGCACTATCACATCACCAGCGGGGACACGGAGCAGGTGACGGAGAAACTGGACAAGGGCATCCTGGATTTCGCGGTGCTGGCGGAAACGCCGGACGTGACCAAGTATGACGCGCTTGTCTTCCCGGATGCGGATGTGTGGGGCCTGGTCTTCCAGGCGGAGGATCCGCTGGCGGAAAAAGACTGCATCACAGCGGAGGATCTGGTGGGCCTGCCCCTGTTCTGTTCGGAGCAGAGCTGGGAGAAGGACATTCCTGCCTGGAGCGGCAGCAGAATGCAGGAGCTCCGGCTGGAGGGCTCGTTCCGTCTTTCCTACAACGGTTCCATGTTTGCCAGGGAAGGACTGGGGTATTTGCTTACCTTTGACCATCTGGTGGATACATCGCCCGGTTCCGGACTCGTCTTCCGCCCGCTGTTTCCGCGGCTGGAGACAAATAAAAAGAAAAGTAAGGCGCGTAGATGACGACAAGTAATATCAATCAGTCGCCAGCGCGCCTTACTTTTCTCATTTGAAGCACGAGGATAGAGAG
>CACYNZ010000357.1 GCA_902775835.1 uncultured Eubacteriales bacterium
CTTGAAGCCCATACCCAATGCGCAGTGGCAGCAGGCATTCTCATCAAACAATGTCTCATAAAACAGGAATCCGCATTGATTCACGGGGCTTTCTTTGGGCACCAAGGCCACCTCGCCCAGCATGGCTGCGCCTTCATCCATATGAATCATCTTTTCCAGCAGCTCCTGCCCCTTTCCGGCCTGGCAGGAAACAGCCCTTCCGTTCTCAAAGGTGATGGAAAAGTCCTCAATCAGCTGGCTGTGCCAGGACAGCGGTTTCACCGCGACCAGCGTTCCCTCGCACTTTCCGGCTGCCGGTGAAGTGAATATCTCCTCTGTAGGCATGTTGGGAATATAGAAGGCGCCGTTCACGGAGTTAACGGCTCCCGCCCCTTCCCACCGGGCGCCGGGAATCAGCTCCACAGAAAAATCTGTTCCGTTTGCGCTTCTGTAGCGAAGGGACGAGAAGCCCTGCTCATTCAGCCATGCGGCTTTCTGCTCTATAAAAGCTGTATGCTTCTTCCAGGCTTCCACGGGATCCGTCTGTTCATCCACGCGCACGGTTTTCAGAATCGCGTCCCAAAGCCTGCCGACGGCCTCTCCGTTCTCCAGCTCCGGGAAGCATTTTTTTGCCCATTTGACCGAAGGATATGCTGCGATCACCCACTGATGCTTCCCTTCGATCGCGTTCCGGTAAGGCTTGAGAACCGTGGAGCGGCTTCTGGCGACTGCTGAAAGCTTTTCAGGATCCACGCCCCGCATAGCGTCCGGATCTTCGGAGGCGATATAGATTCTGCAGGGCAGATCCTCTGTCATCTGCTTCATTTTCGCTTCCTCCCAGGGCAGCACGGCCGCGAGCGTTTCCTGCTCCGCGTACAGATAGTTCAGCCTGCTCTGCATGTCATAGGTCCAGTCCACATTCACCTTTTTCGCGCCGGCCTGGTAGCAGGCTTCCATCAGCATGGCTGCAAAGGCGTGCAGTTCCACGGAGATAACCAGCTGCACCACCTGGCCCCTGCGGACGTTGGCTCCGGTCCGAACAATCAGTTCCGCGTATTTCTGAAGCAGTTTTTCATTGATTCCCATAAGCTTCCTCCTGTTTTTCTGGTATCTGCAAAAAGCGGCAGGCAAATTTCCGTCTGCCCGCCGCCTTATGTTCTGTCCGGAATCAGTCCGGATAAATCACCGCAACCTTGCCGCAATTTCCGGAAGCCATCAGCGCGTAGGCTTTATCAACATCCTTCAGTTCGAAACGATGCGTGATCAGCTTGTCCGGATGGATGCCCCAGCGAACCAGGTGCTCCACCAGCTCTTCCATACGCCACAGGCTCGTCACCCAGCTGCCGTAAATGGTCTTCTGCCCGTGCATGATATCCGGCGACGGATTGAAGGTCACATCGTTGCCTTCGCCCACCATCGCCATCTTTCCCCATTCACGGGTGCAGCGGATAGCCATGGCTCTCGCGCTGTTGTTGGCGGAGCAGTCAATGGTCCGCTCGCAGCCGTAGCCGTCCGTCACCGCCATGATCTTGGCTTCGCATTCCTCCACGTTCGCCGAGTTGAAAACATAATCCGCCAGTCCGAGCTCCTGCGCCAGCTTCATCCGGTCCTCGTTGATATCGGTTCCGATCGTGGTGTCGCAGCCCATCGCTTTCGCCAGCATGAGCGTCGCCAGACCCACGGGACCAAGTCCGGTCACAAGCACCCGGTCATTACCGCTGACACCGATCTTCATCAGCGCCTCGTAGCAGGTGCCGAAGCCGCACGCCACCTGTGCGCCGTCCTCATAGGAAAGCTCGTCCGGCAGTGCGATCAGGTCCTTCTCATCACAGAGCATGTAGGGAGCCATACCGCCGTTCCGCTGCCAGCCGTAAGCTGCCCGGAACTTGCTTTTGCAGGAGATGTAATAGCCGCGCCTGCAGTCATAGCACACGCCGCATCCGGAAATATGATATACAATCACGCGGTCGCCCTTCTTGAACCGCTTCAGGCCTTCGCCTTCCTCCACAATGATGCCGGCCGGTTCATGGCCGGCGATCATGCCGGGCTGATAGCCCTCCGGTCCCTTTCCCACATGTGCACGGTAGATGCAGCGGATGTCGCTGCCGCAGATGGTGGACGCCTTGGTTTTGACCACAACCTGTCCGTAACCGGGCTTGGGCATATCAAACTCTTTCAGTTCCACTGTGCTGTTGCCGGGGAGAATTGCGCCGAGAATTTTTTCATTCATTGTTTGTACCCTCCAGATATATCAATAATAATTATTTCGTCCATCCCGGTATTGTTCCGTCAACATCCCAGAGATCCAGCCAGCTTTCGGCGCCGGGCCAGAGGAAAACCTGGCCTTTGATCATCCGGGCATTCCGGTCCAGTCCGCGCATCATATGCATTTCCCCGGCCGTCAGCGGATCCTCCGTCACTGCTTTCAGGTTGGACAGATACTGGGCCGGCTTCACGGAGAACGGAATCGGAATCTGCCCCCGCTGCACCGCCCACTTCAGGCAGACCAGCGCCGGATGTACGTTGTGCCTCCGCGCGATTTCCGCCAGCGGCGCCATCTCCATATCGTTCACGTCATTCGCGCTGCGGTCTCTTTCAGGGCGCGAGGGGGATCCGATCGGACAGTAGCCGATCGGCTGGATGTTATGGTCCAGCGTGAACTGAAACAGCTCGCCCTGCTGAAAGCTGGGATGCAGCTCCATTTCATTCAGCACGGGCCGGATCCGGGCGTCCCGCAGAATCAGCTTCAGCTTCGGAATTGTCACATTGCTGACGCCGGGGTTACGCACCAGACCTTCTTCCGTCAGTTTTTCCACTGCATGCCAGGTTTCCATGAATTCCTCATGAATATAAGGCCTGGAGTCCGGGTTGCGCGCGTCCCCGTCGCAGCCCGGGGCATGGTAATTCGGAAACGGCCAGTGAACCAGGTACCCGTCAAAATAGTTCAGATGCAGATCCTGCAGGCTCTTCCTGCAGGAAGCGATCACATCTGCAGGTTTATGCGCATCGTTCCAGACCTTGGAAATCACAAACAGTTCTTCCCTCTTCAGTCCATCCTGAAGCGCTTCGCTGAAAACCGGGCCGATCTGCGCCTCATTGCCGTAGCAGGCCGCGCAGTCGATCAGCCGGTATCCGGCCCGAAGCGCCCCGCGTACGGCTCCGGCAATTTCCTCCGCGCCGTATTTATCCGATCCGAAGGTTCCCAGTCCGATTCCCGGCATTCTGTCGCCGGTGGAAAGAATCCGCTGCGGCACCTTCGCCGGGTCTACGGCATTTGCGTCCATTCTGAACATCCGCATCGCACTCCCTTTTGCATAAATGTCTCTTAATGATCCGTCACAACGCCCTTTTTCAGAATCACATTGGCATAAAGCGCTGTTTCACTTGTTGCGATACACGCGTAGCATTTCGCGCCCCGGGGATAGAACTCGGTTTTCTGCACCGCTTCCTCCCGCAGGCCGTTTTTCTCATACCGGGCCCCGATTTCGCGGTATTCTTCCCAGATCGTCGGTTTGTAGGGATCATCCGGGAGAACTGCCATCAGAATAGTCGGATGCTCCACATACGGATCCAGCGGGAAAAAGCGGAGAACTGCGTCCAGTATTTCCGGAATCCCGTGTCCGTCCATGCGGACGCATCTTTCCGGGCATCCGAATTTCGGGTAGTTTCCGTCACAGATCAGCAGCTCATCCCCATGCCCCATCTCCATCAGAATCTTCATCAGTTCCGGCGGCATGATTTTCGGAATTCCTTTCAGCAAGATCTCACCCCACAGTGCTATTTGTTTTTCAATGCCAGCAGTCGTTTTATTATAGCATTACGCATGGCCTTGCTGAAACGCCTGTACACGCAGTAATGCAGGGCGATCGCCATGATGATAGGAAACGGAAAGCCCACCAGCAGGTTGATCAGGTTCAGGGAAAC
>CACYNZ010000358.1 GCA_902775835.1 uncultured Eubacteriales bacterium
GATTTCTCCAAACACCTGACGGGCACTGACAAATGTTTCTCCATCATTTTGCGTAATGGAAACCAGGTTCGAATCAGAGAGCACATATTCGCAGCCCTCCGGAGACAGGTCTTCCGGAAGTCCGGCTGCCCGGAACAGTTCCTGCATGGAAACCATCTTCTCCTGCCCGAAGGTATACGACCAGGACAGATCCGCTAGGTTCACTCCGCTTACCCGTATGTTCATGGTGACATGACCACCCTGCAGCATGATCGTGCCGTTATCCCGGATCTGAAGATTCAGCCCGTCAAAGGCGACAGGCCCGCCGATATCCCCGCTGAGTTCAGAGACCTGCACCTGTGTTCCCTCAAGCCCGGAGACTCTGACGTTCAGACCCTGGAATGAATAAGGCTGATCAGCGCCATGCGTCTTAAGCGCATCCAGTACCTGGGCCAGATCCACCGCAAGGACAGGAGACAACCCGGATTCCGCGCTGTCCAGATCTGGCAGCATCAGGGAAATCCCTGTCCGGGCCGTCAGGCGTGCCAGATCTGCTCCGTTGAAGTCGAGTTCCAGCTCCACATAGCGCTCTTCCGGTGTGCACGCCAGGCTGCAGACAAACACATAGGTACCGCGGGCATCCGCGGTAAAGGAAAGGCCGCGGCAATATTCCGCATCCGCGTCCACGGAAAAGTTTTCCAGCTCAGTCACACTTCCGTTTTCTGCATCCACTTTCAGCAGACGATAATTCACCGAGCGCAGCTCCATGCCTTCCGGTACCGACTCCGCCAGTGGAATTATATCCGTCATATGCACTTCAAAGCGTTCTTCCGGCTCTGTATCCGATACGACTTCCATAACCCGGAACAGGCGCACCGTGACAGCATCTTCATCCATGTCCGTATCCGCATTCAGGCCGGCTTCCACCAGCGATATGACATGCTCGTTGCCCTCAGTCTTCAGGAGGGCATGAACCATGTCAGACACTTCACCGTGCACCATCACCTGGGCGGACGGACCCGCCGCTTCCTCGTTTCCGGATATATTCCCGTCTTCCGGGGCATCCGTTTCATCTTTCTCCGGAGCCGCCCCTTCTTCTCCATCAGGCTGTGTTTCCTCCGCAGACACTTCCTGTCCATATGCGCAGTGCACTGAAATGGTCCGGTCGCCCGCGGAGATCTGAACCGTACCCTCCGTGAAGGCAAAACGGCATGCGAAATAATCCTCTCCAATTTCCAGGAAGGGAATATCACTGGTTATGGTGACACTCTCCACATTCAGGCCCGCATCTGCCAGGATGTCCTGAACAAGGACACCTTCATCCCGGGAAAGGGTTAGATCAAGCGTATCCGTGCCCGTCCACGCAAAGTCATGAACAAAATGCAGCGCACTGAATTCCTGCTCTTCCGTCTCAGCAGGTACATCTGTTTCCTCTATTTCCTCTGTTCCCTGAGTTTCCTCTTCCGGAGGAACCTGGGTGTTTTCGTCTTCCGTACCTGCCTGCGCTTCGGGTATTTCCTCCGATCTTTCCCCGTACACGCAGTGCACAACAATGGTCCGCTCTCCCGCGGAAATCGTCACTGTGCCTTCCGTGAAGGCAAAACGGCATACGAAATAATCCTCGCCCATTTCCAGGAAAGCGATGTCCGTATCCACTGTGAAATTGTCTGACTGGATTTGAGCATCTTTCAGAATATCCCGTACATGGACGCCTTCATCCTGGCTGAGATATATGGTAAGCCGGTCCGCATCCGTCCACAGGAAATCCTGCACAAACCGGATATCTCCAAAAACTTCCACAGGAGTTTCCGGATTCTGCCCATCTTCAGCGGGGCTTTCTGTATCCTCCCGGATGATGTCGCTTTCTTCGTTCTCACCGGAGTGCTCATCCGGGATCACAGTTTCCGCCTGTACTTCGGTATTTCCAATGCTTTCCGGAACAGCCTGTTCCTGCGGCTCCGTTTCCACCCATTCGTCTTCCCAGATCAGTTCTGCATCTTCCAGACCCGGATCCGCTTCTTCCACGAGTTCCTCTGACGCATCGGGAACAATCTGATCCTGCTCCCCTGCCGGAATCTGCGTGGTTTCTTCCGGAACGGGCTCTTCCTCCAGCTCCAGAAGATCTTCCAGAGCAGTGTCTGCGGACTGTTCCGGATTCACAGCTGCTTCCTGTCCGTTTTTGGACATATCTGCATCTGGTTCATTTACTGTGACATCTGCCGTTTCCGCATTCGCAGTTTCAGTTCCCGCGGCTGCCTGGGAAGAAGCAGCATCCGCGGCTTCGGAGATCATTCCCTCCGTATTTTCTGAAACGGTAATTCCATTTTCCGCTGCATCACTGCCAGTTTCTTCCTCGCTCAGGCTGTCCATTTCCCCGCTGTCTTCTGCCAGAAGTTCTTCTTCCGGATTCAGGGAAAGGTTTTCGGTATTCTCACCGGTACTGACAGGTGCATCCTCTTCCGTACCGACTGCTTCACCAGTGAAGCATGCCTCTGTATGTGTATGCTCCTGCATCCCGCAGATCAGGACTTTCGTGCATTCCTCATTGTGCCGGTGACCGCCGGAAACCAGGATCTGCACATCACGCCAACAGGAAGCATCATGCTGATGGGCTTTGACTTCCATCTGTCCGCAGACAAGCCTTCCGTCTTCATAGCATGCGTCCGTATGCACATGCCGCTCCACGGGCACCGTCAGCGTGGCATAGCAGTCCTCCGTGTGCACATGGCCTTCCGTTTCCGACTGGCCGCAGGTCAGTTCCCGGATGGAAGGATAGCATTCCAGGGTATGGGTATGCGACACGCCTTCCTCAAGCCCGCAGATCAGACCGTCCGCAAAGCATGCATCCGTATGCTCATGATCCTCCTCGCAGATCAGCACCGGACCGAAGCATGCATCGGTATGGATGTGCGGACCGCCTTCCTCAAGGCCGCAGATGGGGTCCTCGTCTGTAAACCATGTGGTGGTATAGCAGTCATCCGTATGCACATGACCTTCCGTTTCCGGAATGTCACAGACCAGCACCCGGGTCTCTTCCGTCTCATCCTCCGTCACATGTTCCTGCAGTGTGCAGACAAGCGTTCCCTGGTCGTAGCAGTATTCGTCATGCACATGGTCATAGACCTCCGAGATGCCGCAGATCATGTTTCCTGCTGCATCCAGGCAGGTTTCGTCGTGCACATGCGGGACAAAAGCACAGTTCAGTTCACGGCTCACAGCATACACAGGTTCAGATTCTTCATGATCGTATCCATAGCACGCTTCCGTGTGCACATGTTCCTGCAGTTCACAGACAAGTCCGGAATCCACCGGTTCTTCTCCGTTTTCCATGGTAATGGCCGGTTTCATGAGGGCATAGAACATGACAACGGCAAGCAGAGACCCAAGCAGGGCGCTGCTCCACTTGAAAATGCGTCTCAGTGTTTTCTTTTTCAGCGCCTGTTCCGCAGCAGACGACTCCATCGTCCGCGCGTCCCGAAGCGTCATGGGCTTCTTTTCTTTCCTGTTCATCAGCATCAGACCTTATATCCATGCATTCCTGTCCTGGGAAACAGAATGCATTCCTAGTTCATTTGTATATGTCCGGCACGCATCTTCTCCTGTGCCAATACGCATTTTTCCAATCATATTCTATAGATATTGCGGCAGGCATATACCTGATCATCATCTCAGAACTCCCGCCACGATAAGCTTATCACCAATTTCGCAGCTTCTCCATCCCTGAAATATTAGATTTCTGTAAGTGCATATAGGGATCGTTCTGCTTAATCAGAAATTATACTTTACTTGGGGTATTCGGTTTAAGGTAATGCTTATGACGATAGAATACAGACAAAAAGCTTTAGAAGCGTTAGCTCATTACAATATAACAGCGACAGAAATAGAATTGCTGAGACACAATGAGAATCTG
>CACYNZ010000359.1 GCA_902775835.1 uncultured Eubacteriales bacterium
TCTGCAGCGGCATTGGCAGCGGACGCGTCATAGGGGGTAACCATGAGATAGCGCTCGGCGTTCTTGCCGCCGGAAGCGCGGACCACGTCCACAAACGTCTGGTTGTATGCATTGATGCAGTCCACCGCGTCCCTGCATTCCTGCTGGTTCCGGTCAAGCCACCATTCCCAGTTGTTGCCCTTCATGCGCGGCTCGTTCATGCTCTCAAAGATCAGGTGCTCGTCATAGTCCCGGAACCGCTCCGCCACCTGGGACCAGATGCCGGTCAGGAATGTGATGGAAGACTCCCGGTGCGCATTGTCCGGATAGTACCAGTCCACACCGTCGTCATGATGGGAATTGATGATGACATACAGTCCTGCCGCAAGCGCCTCATCCACCAGTTCCTGCACCCGGTCCAGCCAGGGCGTATTGCTGTGCACACCGTCGCTTTCCAGATGATTGTGCCAGGACACCGGAATGCGCACAGTGGAAAAGCCCGCTTCCTTCAGTGCCTTAAAGACCTGCGGATCCGTATAGACGCCGCACCAGTACTTCTCAATGGCCAGATCATCCCCGCGGAAATGATCGTCATAGGCATCCATGGTATTGCCAAGGTTCCATCCGCAGCCAAGCTCCCTGAGAAAAGCCATGGCCGGATTATCCGGGATCTCAAACTCTGCCGTCTCAATATCCGGAATCACCACTTCCGCCGTGCCCGCGCAGGCGGTCATGAGAAAACCCATCGCAAGGATCAGAAGCAAAAAACGTTTCATTCAGTCCACTCCTTCCGCAATTTCCACAAGTCTCCAGAACGCGGGCTTGGGCTGCCCGGAGCCGTCAAACAGCAGCGGATACTGGCTGCTTCTCCAGCTCAGACTGTCCATAACGCCCCACACCTGAACCGATTCCATGCTTTCGCGCATTTCCACGAGCATCTTCATGATTTCCCCGTACATGTCTGCCTGGGCCTGGAAATTTGCCTCGCTGTTGTCCGGCACCGTGATGTCCAGCTCGCTGACCCTCATGCGAAGGCCCAGTGCCCGGACCTTCTCCAGGGAAGTCCGGATCTGCGCAAGGGACGGGAACTTCAGATCATGATGCATCTGAAATCCGTACCCGTCAATATTGCCTTCCGCCATCAGCTCGCCGAGCACTTTCAGAATCCCCGCCTGCTTGACCGGCACGGCCGTATTGTAGTCATTGTAATACAGCTTCACGCCCTCTGGCGCCCATTTCCGGGCCAGCGCAAAGGCCTGCAGGAGATAATCCTCACCCACAACGTCCAGCCATGGAGACACGCGCAGCTTTCCGGTGGCGTCATCCACGGCCTCGTTCACCACATCCCAGGAGATGATCACCCCGGGAAACTCCGCCGTGGTGGCTTCCATCACTGCCTGAATATAATTGCTGAGCCGCGCAAGCATGACGTCCCGGCTCACCCTGGGCCGGTCCGTGTCATAGCCTTCCCGGAAAAAAGCCTCCGGGGTCTGGGAGTGCCAGACAAGCACATGCCCGTGCACCGGAATCCCCCGTTCCATGGCATCCTGAAGCAGCGGACGTGCACTGCGAAGATGGATCCGGACCTGGGTGTCATCCTCCCGCGCCGCTTCGCGGCTTGCCGCCACGTCCAGCACAAAGTCCGGCTTCAGTTCATTGCCCGGTGTGTATATGCCGAACTGGGAGGCATAGAAATCCATGCGTTCCCGGCTCGCCGCCTCCATGCCGGTAACCGATGTTCCGAACGGGAACAGCCCTGCGTATTTTTCCTTCAGGGACGGCAGATCCTGCACCGTCTGAATCTCCTCCTCACCTGTGACCGTGAAGTTCCGGATCTCATAGGACAGGTCTCCGGACCCCACCGTTTCCACATACAGAATATAGGCATCATAGCTTCCGGCAATCCATGTGCCCTCCAGGCGCGTCCAGGTGTCTTTCGGCACCCGGGCCCTTGCCAGATTCTCGTAGCTCTCCACGCCGCCGGACGAGTGCGCGACGGAGATCATGCATTCCGCGGAGTCCTGATCAAGCTGACGCACTTCACAGGAAAGAGTGTACTCGCACCCCGGTTTCAGCTCAAACATCCGTCCGGGAGAATGCCAGGAAGCACTCCGCCCCTGAATGCGGATGCTGCCTTCCTCCGTCACTTCAAGCCATGCGCTGCCGGTGGACCGGGGATACCAGCCGTCTGTGCCGCCGCTGAAATCCGACCCGTACTGCATGGCAGACGCCCCGCTCCCGAAGCAGAGCAGACAGGCCAGCAGCGCGGCTATCCATTTTCTCACCTCTTACCCCCCTCTGTTTTCCGTATGTTTCTGGATTTATGATAGCACAGAGCCGCTCCGGGCTCAAGAACCGCGCATTCCCGTGACTTCCGGCCGCATTTCCCGTCTCCCACAGGCGGAAAATCACCTGGCTCGTGCCGCCTCCATCTTCAGGCTGCGAAGCGCTCAAATGCTTGTCATTTCTGGATTTTCGGCTCCTTCCTGCGTTGACATTCATTTGCAAAGTGTTATAATTTTCCGGCATCGGACCATATCCGGTGCACGAACAGCCGTCATTCGGACATCAGGAAAACGGCTTTATCAACGAAAGGGGTTTCACACATGGCTGAAATCATGAAGAAAAGAATTACTGCGGAAGGTCTTCAGAAGCTTCAGGACGAACTGGACCACCGCATTTCCGTTGTGCGCAATGAGATTGCCAAGGAAATCGAGTTCGCGCGCAGCTACGGCGACCTTTCCGAAAACGCCGAATATACCGAAGCCAAGAACAAGCAGACGGAAAACGAAACCAGAATCGCCTACCTGCAGGATGAGATTTCCCAGCTGGAAGTCATCTCCGAGGATGAAATTTCCACGGATGTGGTGTCCATCGGTACCACCGTCCGCGTGTTCGATGCGGACACCAAGGAAGAGATCGAGTACAGCATCGTGGGTTCCCAGGAAGCTGATCCCTTCAACAACCGCATTTCCGACGAATGTGCGGTGGGCGCCGGCATCTCCGGCCTGCGCATCGGCGACGTGGCTTCCATTGAGACTCCTGCCGGCACCATCCACTATCAGATCCTGGACATCCGCCGCTGAGTCTTTCTGAAAGGAGCTTTTTACCTATGGCCGATTATCCTACGACCCCGCATACGCCGCCCCTGTCAGAGCAGGAAGTGATCCGCAGACAGAAGCTGCAGGCGCTGATGGATGCAGGCAAGAATCCCTATGTCATTACCCAGTTTCCGGTCACCCATCACAGTCAGGAAATCGTGGACCACTTTGACGAGCTGGAAGGCAAGACCGTATCCGTTGCCGGCCGTATGATCTCGCGCCGTGTCATGGGCAAGGCAAGCTTTGCCCATCTTCTGGACGGGCAGGGAGAAATCCAGTTCTATGTCCGCCGCGAAGACGTGGGCGATGAAGCCTACAGCGATTTCAAGGGCGACGACATCGGCGACATTCTCGGCATTACTGGTCTTGTGTTCAAGACCAAGACCGGCGAGGTGTCCATTCATGTCACCTCCCTTCAGCTTCTGTGCAAGTCCCTGAAGGTGCTTCCGGAAAAGTTCCACGGCCTGACCGATACGGACCTCCGGTACCGCCAGCGCTATGTGGACACCATCGTGAATCCCGAAGTCCGGGACACCTTCCGCAAGCGTTCCGCCATCATTTCCTCCATCCGCGAGTTCCTCGACGCCCGGGGCTACCTGGAAGTGGACACCCCTGTGCTCCAGACGGTGGAAATCGGCGCCAGTGCCCGTCCTTTCCGCACGCATCACAACGCGCTGGACATCGATATGCTGCTTCGCATTGAGACGGAACTGTATCTCAAGCGCCTGATCGTGGGCGGATTCGAGCGCGTATACGAAGTGGGCCGCATCTTCCGCAATGAGGGCATGGATGCCACCCACAATCCCGAG
>CACYNZ010000360.1 GCA_902775835.1 uncultured Eubacteriales bacterium
TCTTTTTCAGTCTGTTCATATGATCCTCCATGAACATTCAATACATGGACAATCATAACATTTCACACAACTGAATTCGATATAAATTATCTGACATCATTGTATGTGCGGATGATTTCATCCGGGAAATCCATATACTGAAGATTCTTTGTATAGATAATATTGATCTCCCTTCTCATCTGCAGCTGGTCAATCGGCAGAGCGGTCAGTCTGTTTTTCATGATCTCATCCAGGCATGCGCTTTCCGCCAGAACCGAAACACCGTACTTCTGCATGACCAGATCCTTGATCGTTGCCACATTGTCCACTTCCAGAATGACATTGTATGCCTCAATGGAGATGTCTCTTGCCTCAAGAGCCGCGATGAACATGTTGGCGGTGCCTGAGCCGGGCAGACGCAGAATCAGCTTTTCCTTACGGATTTCATCAAGGGTTACCGATGACTTTTCAGCCAGCGGATGAGCGACGTCTGTCACAAATACCAGACGGTCTGTATCAAGAAGCCTTGTTTCAAAAGAAGTGTCCGTCACCGATCCGTCAATGATGGCCAGATCCAGCTCATAGTTTTTCAGTTTCTTTTTCAGGTTGGCCTGGGTGTCCGTGATCAGCTTGATCTTCACATCCTGGTTGTCCGATGCGTATTTGGCAAGCGCTTCGGAGATGTGATTGCTTTCAACCGTATGGGTGATGCCGATATTGACCTCGCGGATACCGGCCGCGCTTCCGGACAGTTCAAAGCGCAGATTGCTGTAAAGATTGGAAATCGCCCGGGCAGCTGAGACACACTTTTCTCCCGCTCTGGTCAGAATCAGACGGTTTCCCGACCGTTCGAACAGTTTGACGCCAAGCTCATGTTCCAGCGCATGAATATGCTGGGAAACAGCCGGCTGGGTCAGATTCAGCGATCTGGCTGCCTGGGTGTAATTGCGGTACTCCGCGACTTTCAATAGTGTATAAAGTTTTGTATCCAGCATATTTTCTCCTCCTACTATATAGGTACAGGGTGTAATACCTGACAGCCAGCCAGGTCTACATCCTCTCATTGTTGGAACTGTTAGAATGAAATGGCATTGGTGTGACGTTTTACTCCTTGGACCATATTGCGTCCGTAAGAAAGCCCGTCAGCCAGCCACTCATTCGCAGTTGTTCGATTTAAGCAGGTTGAACCGTATTCCGGATATGCGTTCGTGTGATACCCCAGGAGATTGAATAAGCAATGAGGAAATGCCGGTACCATTGCACATACAATTTCATGGAGGACAATCAGTATGTTAAACGCAGTAGGAATTGATGTGTCGAAAGGCAGAAGCACCGTTGCGGTCCTGCAGCCCGGCGGTGTTGTAATCCGTAAGCCTTTCGATGTGTATCACAATCAGAATGCTCTGAATGATCTTGTGACTTTTATCAAATCATTGGATGGTGATACAAAAGCTGTTCTTGAATGTACCGGCCGCTATCACCGGCCAATCGTTGAAGCTCTGCACAGAGCAGAGATCTTTGTGTCAGCTGTCAATCCGCATCTGATCAGGAACTTTGGCAATAATACGATCCGCAAAGTTAAGACAGATCCTGCGGATGCTAAGAAGATTGCCCGGTACGCTCTTGACAACTGGCACGAACTCAGCGAGTATTCAGACATGGATTCCAAGCGTGAACAACTGAAAACCATGAATACCCAGTTTGACTTCTTCATGAAGCAGAAGACAGCCGCCAAATCCAACCTGATCGCTCTTTTGGATCAGACTTACCCTGGAGTCGACAATCTGTTTGATTCTCCTGTACGTGCTGACGGAAGCGAGAAATGGGTCGATTTTGCGTATTCTTTCTGGCATGTGGACTGTGTCCGCAAACTCAGCCTCAATGCCTTTAAAGAGCGTTACAAGGCCTTCTGTAAGAAACGCGGCTATATCTTCAATGAACTGAAGGCTGAGGAGATATATAGCGCCTCTAAAAACCTTGTGGCCCCCCTCCCAAAAGAGGATGGTTACAGAGATCTCATCCGCTTCAGTATCAAGCAGCTGAACCTCGAATCTGAGCACGTGGAGAAACTCCGTGTAGATATGAACGTGTTGGCTGCTCAGCTTCCGGAATATCCTGTCGTCATGGGTATGTATGGCGTAGGCACAACCTTTGGACCACAGCTGATGGCTGAGATCGGTGATGTCATGCGTTTTACCCACCGCGAAGCACTCACTGCATTTGCCGGTGTAGATCCCGGCAGAGACGATTCCGGTCAGCGTGTCGCCAAGAGCGTCAAAGCCTCCAAGTGCGGATCTGCCAGGCTGCGTAAGACACTGTTCCAGATCATGACCTGCCTGCTTCAGAATATGCCGGAGGATGATCCGGTGTACCAGTTCCTTGATAAGAAACGTTCTGAAGGTAAAGAGTATTACGTTTACATGACTGCTGGTGCGAACAAATTCCTTCGCATTTACTACGGCAAGGTCAAGGAATACATGCGGAATCTACAGGCTGAGCAATCCCAAGGCAAATGAATGAATGTCCTGCTTATTATCATCAGGCCGTTAAATCGGTCTTTTCGTAATGGCTTCTACCACATCACCTTCCTTCCTGGAAGTTTCTGCTAATTTACTATTGACTTTTTATTAGCAGGCTTTCCATGCACTGTCTGAGCGCTTTGATATGTTTCGTTTTGATAAAAGATACTTCTATCGTAAATGGGCACAGATAAAAGAACAAATTATATTTCTTAATACCACTAAAAGAAATCATTATAATGGTGACTTTCCCGGAAATAATAAAAACCCGGCCTCATGTGAGTGCCGGATCTGCATCATTCAGAAACAATGATTATTTGATGATGGATTCGAGCCAGTTGGGATCAGGTTCGTAGCCGAGCAGTTTGACAACTGTGGCAGCCACATTGGCAAGACCAAAGCCGTCGCCTTCCTTGACTTCTGTGCCTTCCGGTCCGTTGTATACGGCAAACGGAACGACTGCGAGTGTATGGCTTGTCTTTGCCTTCGGTGTGCCGTCCTCGTTGAAGCCCTTGTCATACATCTGGTCGGAGTTGCCGTGGTCAGCAGTGACAACAAGTGCATAGTCCATCTTCTTGCATGCGTCCATGATTCTCTTCAGCATGAGGTCAACGGATTCAACACCGATCAGGGTTGCTTCATAGTTCCCGGTATGGCCGACCATGTCGCCGTTCGGATAGTTGCAGCGCAGGAACTGATATTTGCCGGATTCAATTGCTTCCACCATATGATCTGTGATCTCGGTAGCCTTCATCCACGGCTTCAGTTCGAACGGGATGACATCGGAAGGAATCTCTTCCCATGTCTCAAGTTCATCAGAGAACTTCTCGGATCTGTTTCCATTCCAGAAGTATGTGACATGTCCGTACTTCTGTGTTTCGGAACATGCATAGCTGCGGACGCCTCTGTTTACAAGGAATTCGCTGAGTGTGTGCTCAATGTGCGGCGGTTCAACCAGGAAGTGCTCAGGGAGCTTGAGGTCTCCGTCGTACTGCAGCATGCCTGCATAATACACATTGGGCTTCTTGACCTGATCGAAGGAGTCAAAGCCGCTGTTCATGTAATCGAATGCCTTGGAGATTTCAACCGCGCGGTCGCCTCTGAAGTTGAAGAGGATCACGGAGTCGCCGTCATCGATTGTGCCGACCGGTGTGTCGCCGTCCGCAACCACGAAGCCGGGCAGGAACTGGTCAGTTCCGCCGCTTTCCGCATAGAGCGCTTCGATCGCTGCTTTAGCGGACGGGAACTTTCTGCCGTCACCCATCACATGGATGTGCCAGCCTCTTTCAACCATGGACCAGTCAGCTTCATAACGGTCCATTGTGATGACCATACGTCCGCCGCCGGAAGCGATGCGGGCATTGAATGTGTCATCATTGAGTT
>CACYNZ010000361.1 GCA_902775835.1 uncultured Eubacteriales bacterium
GTGATGGTGAAAGCGATGAAGGTCTGGTCTGGGAAGCCTCGATGGCTGCAGCACATTATAAACTGGATAATCTGACTGTCATTCTTGATCACAATGGAATGCAGATCGACGGTACCAATGATCAGGTCATGAGTCTGGGCAATATCCGGATGAAGTTCGAAGCCTTCGGATATGATATTGTGGAAGTGGATGACGGAAACGATATCGAGAAGATGCTGGCAGCTCTGCATACACCTGCCTGTCCCGGCAAGCCCCGCCTCATTCTGATGCATACGCTCAAAGGAAAGGGAGTTTCTTTCATGGAAGGCCAGGTCGGCTGGCACGGAAAGGCACCCAATGATGAACAGACGGCAATCGCTCTGAAAGATCTGGAGGGTTGAGCATATGGAGAAGAAATCTATTCGAGTAGCTTACGGTGAATCGCTGGTGCGCCTTGGCGCTGAAAACGACAAGATTGTTGTTCTTGATGCTGATCTTGCCGAAGCAACCATGACCAAAGGTTTTAAAGCAGCTTATCCTGACCGCTTTTATGATTGCGGTATTGCAGAAGCCAATATGGTTGATATGGCAGCCGGCATGTCTACCATGGGCCTGATTCCTTTCTGTTCCACTTTTGCGGTTTTTGCCGGACGCAGCTATGATCAGATCCGCAACGGCATCTGCTATCCCAAGTTTAACGTCAAGCTTGGTTTTTCCCATGCAGGCATAACCCTTGGCGAAGACGGTGGATCCCATCAGGCAATCGAAGACATTGCTCTTATGAGAGTCCTGCCCAACATGACTGTATTCGCCCCCTCCGATGCTAATGAATGCTGGGAATGCGTCAAGGCTGCCGCAGCCATCGAAGGTCCTGTCTATATCCGTACGGCACGTCTTCCTTCTCCCGTATATGATCCTGCTCCCTTTGAAGTGGGCAAGGGCCGCGTGATCTGTGATGGAACTGACTGCGTAATTTTCACCTGCGGCATCATGCTGGAGCATTGCCTGAATGCGGTGGAAATCCTGAAAGAAAAAGGCAAGAATCCCGCGCTTGTTTCCTTCCATACCCTGAAACCTTTCGATGGCGCTCTTGCTCTTGAGTATGCTGCTAAATGCAAAAATGTCTTTACCGTGGAAGAGCATTCCATCATCGGCGGCCTCGGTGATGCTGTTGCTGCTGAGCTTTGTGGAAAGGGAAGCTTTGTTTTCCGCAAAATCGGAATCAACGATGTTTTCGGTCAAAGCGGCAAGCCTGCTGATCTGCTCAGAGAATACGGGCTCACCGGACCGCAGATTGCCGAAACGGTCCTCGAATCCTGCAAGTAATTTTTCTCTCACTGGAAAAGGCCCCAGCCGGGGCCTTTTCTTAATGTTTCCTTAGGGTTTGATGAAACCGGAAGGAATTGCATTCCTGAAGGAGAAACTTTGACAACACATCAGGAATAAGAACGAATCCTGATGCAGCTTCCCTGTATATGATACTGATCGTTCCAGATCATCGGGGAAGCAGAAAAAAGGAGGAAACTGTACCATGAGTTATAATATCAGTAAGAAACTGAATGATGCCTGGATAAAAATCAATGAAGGCATCAGCAGCGCCGCGGATACTATTTCAGGCGCCAGCAAGAACCGGATCCAGGAAATCCGTCTTGAAGGAAAAAAGCAGGCACTCAACACAGAACTCGTATCGGCCATCGTGGAACTTTACCGTAACGGTGCACAGCTTCCGGAAGAGATTGCGCAGAAAGCTGCTGAGCTTTCCGGTATCATGCAGGAACTGGCTGCCCTTCATCCTGCAGCTGCCGCCGCCACAGCCGCCGATTCCAAAAAGGATGAGGATGTACCGGTTATCACCGTTGACGATAAAAACGATCCAGTCCAGTCCGAAGATTCCTCTGTATCTGCTGAAGAAACAGCAGAACCGGAAGAAGCTGAGATTGTTTATGAAGCAGAGGCTGACAGCGTGCCGGAACAGACAGACGATACAGCCGCTCCCGAAACTCCGGATGATATCAGTGATCCCGAACCGGCATCCGAGTCCCCCGAGGCTGAACCTCAGCCAGAATCTGCCCCGACAGAATGCGAAGAGACAGCGTCGTAAAATGCAACAGCTTCTGACCCTGCTTCCGCAGAGCAGATCGTCGACGATATTTTGGAAAAGGCAGATCAGAAAGTTGATAAGATACTCCATGAGCTCGACACTGCAACCGACAGTGTCGTAGATCATATCCAGAACAGGGATGAACTCAAAAATGTTCAGAAAAAAGCAGGAGAAGCCGCAAAAGGCATGAGCGAGTTTGTGGAAAAAGCTGCCCAGAGTCTTGACCGCGTCGCAGAAAAAGCCGGAAATGCCATTTCTTCTTTTCTGGAAAATGTAACCAGAAAACCGGATGCGCATTCCGAGCAAGCCTCTTCCGCTTCTGAGGCACAGGATGTCCCGAAAGAAAACGATAAGAATACAGACCAGTAATCGAAACAGCCCGGCAGAAACTCTGCCGGGCTGTTTTCAGCTTAAAAATGATATCTGACGTTCCATGGATACATATGACATATCGGACAGCCAATGTTTTTGCAAATAACCCGCGGGATCCTCCAGAGACAGGGCCAGCCAGTCATTCCTGGCTTCAAACGGAAGAATGACAGGCATTCGGTCATGAAGATGCGAGATACTATCCGACGCACTCCGCGTCAATACCGTAAAGCAGCTTTCCCCATTTTCCATGCGATATATTCCTGCCAGCATGGCTGCATTAAGGTTTTCAGGCCATATCCGCATCTTCGCATGCGGCTTGATTCTGTGATCCCATTCAAAATACGAGGTAAAGGGAATCAGGCACCGCCTCTCCAGCATGAGATCCTGAAACATTTCTTTCTCCATAGCTGATTCAGACCTTGCGTTAATGATCATTCTGCTCCCGGCTCTGAATCCCCACTTCATCAGGAACGGCCTGCATTCACTCCTGCTGCGATTTCTTGCCAGTACCAGCGCTTTCTGTCCTGGACGGACTTCACCAAGCGCCGGCTTTTCGCTGTTTTTGCTCACTTCCCGGAACAGTGCTTCAATCTCGGGCGGAAGATGGTCTTCCGGTACAAAAAAGCGTCCGCACATAATTCATCGATCCCAGATCACATCAAACCATGTAACATAGGTTTCTCCCGGGGAAAGCAGTGTCACAAAAGGCTTGTCTTCAAATCTGCCGCTCTCTGCCCTGGTTGCAGGAATACCATGCCATGGTTCAAGGCAAACATAATCAGCATTTTTCCCGCCGGCACTCCAGATGGCAAGTGCTTCCATTTTCGGAAAATGCATCGTAAGTCCATGCCCGGTTTTCCGGTTTTCCAGCCGCACTGACCGGGAATTCAGCCCGGAAAACAGCCAGGAATCCCGGATATCAATCTCATGGTGATTCAGAGGAAGAACATGTCCATCATGGAAAAAGGGGAGTTTTTCTTCACCATCAATGGCTACGCCGCCCGGCGTTGCTGCAATCACGCCATCTTCTTGTTCTGAGAAAATAACGTCATAATCATCAAATACAGCATTCTCTTCCATGGGGCAGATGAATGCCGGATGTCCGCCGACACAGAACGGCATGGTTTTCTGATCGCGGTTTTTCACCCGAAAAGACGTCCGGATGCCATGATCAAAAAGCTCGTAGGAAACAAGAAAATCAAAGCAGAAGGGATAACATGCATGCGTCTCTTCATTGTCCCGGAGCAGCAGCTCCACAAAATCCGGACCATAAGCAGACCGTTCAAACACAGGATTTACCCGGGTAAACCCGTGTTTCGGCATTGCATAGGCAACACCATCGATGATGACTTTCCCGTCTGGTTTGGCATTTTTATCCTTGCGCTTTGTCTCTGGCATCCTATCCTTTCGCTGATTCTT
>CACYNZ010000362.1 GCA_902775835.1 uncultured Eubacteriales bacterium
TTGCCAAGCGTTTAGCTTATGGGTACCGTGACAACCTCTTCTTCTTTACGCTCGTCAGGTTCCTTTCGATTCGTTTCCCTAACTTTTCGTGAAGAACCCAAGATGTTCCCGCTTTCCGACAGCGGCAAGGAGATTGCGTCCTTTCAGGAAACCATGCACATGGTAGTGACAGCTGCTGTCGTGCTGTTGTCAATTGTTTCGCTGGTATGCCTGATTATTGCCGGGTTCAGAAAGGGAGGGATCCGTGAAATTGGCACATGGGCTGCCGTGGCGCTGGCCATGATGATGGTTGGCGCAATTGGTCAGGGCGCGGTCCCACCACAATACTTTGGCATGCTGCCAGCCTGACGGATCATCTGGTTCAGCTTAATTGTTGCTTTCCGGAACTTCTCCACCGGACCGAAGGGATGAGCGTGCTCCTGTAGCACCACATAGTCATAGTGCCCGTGAAGGATGTTGAAACGCACATCCGGTTCCTCCACGTGTTGCGCGAGGAACCTGCCGCCATGAGCGATCATGGTTACCCGGCAGTCGTAGCCTGCGTCTTCTGCGCGGCGCTGTACCATGAGTGGCATGTCATTGAAATAGGTGTGACTGTTGCCGATGAACAGGATGGCAAGGGTCTTTCCTTTGGTTGTCATCGTATCACTCCTTCCGGGCTCTGAATTTCGTGATCGGCGTTTGCGTGGGATCTGAGATAATCCAGGTATTCCAGATCACGGGAATGGTTTTTCATGGATCAGACCTCTTCCATCATAAGCATCTGCTAATCGTCAGACAAGTTTTTGCCTGTAAAGCATCTGTTGACAAATCTGGTAATTGTTCATGGGTTGCCCCCTCATGTGTGTTTGAACACTCGCGCGAGGTCTTTGCAGAGAGCTCGAAAATCATTACTGCCGGAGATTCTGTAGTAATGGTCTCTTGTCAGCTTCAGTTTCAGTTTCCACTAGGTTTCATCGCAAACAGATGGCTTAACATATTAGTGTGCAGGAAGACTGGCATACTAGAAGATCAAAGCCGTAGCGCCGGCGTTTTCCCTTTGTGAGCGTACAGACATTTGAACAGAGGCTGCCGGTCTGGACATGTGCAGCCTCTTTGATCTCCGCGATGCGGTTGTGGCCGAGGCAGCCTGTATCACGCGGCAGGCTCGTGTGATCGTTATATTTGAATTGATACAGACATTGCGCGATTTATTGTTGACATATGGCAATAACTCATGTACTACCCTCCAGCAGATAGCGGATGCACAGCGTCGGATCAATGTCAATGTAACGGTTGGAGGTATAGACGTTGGAGCGCAGAGACTTGTCCACCTCCAGCATCGGCACTTCCACGTCAGCGAAGTTTAACTGGATGCCATAAACCTCGTACAGCAGAGGCGCAAAATGTATTTCGTCATGAATCGCCGACTGAACAGTATCAGCGGAACAGACTTGGACGGCATAAGGCTTGGTTGGACACGCTGATCCACGAATATCCGATGCCTTATACCCCTTACAGAATTGGTGTGTAAATCCGGTATTTCAATCAGACGAAGTATGAGAATTATCTGGACTACCACAAGCAGCAATTCGCCGAAACCATATCACTGTGTCCCAATTGGCAGTTGGTAGACTTCTATGTAGATACCGGAATCTCTGCTCCAAGCATGGAGAGCTCTCCGGAATGGTGCCGGCTCCTGGATGACTGCTTTTCGAGAAGAGTAAACTTGATTGTCACGCAGAAGACCAGCAATGTTTCCCGCCGGCCCGAAGAACTGGCATTCATCTCCCGCATTCTGGCAGCGCAAAGACATCCTGTGGGCATTTACTTCATTTCTGAGGACTTGTTTACATTGGCATCCTATTACCAGCCTGATCTTCATGAAAAAGATTTCCTTCCGGAGGGCTGGAGAATCCTTCCCGATGATGAGCTGGATATGCCTGTACTACTGCAAGGCGGTGATAGCACTCATGCCCCAACTGACAATTGAGGAACAGAAAGACCGGGTACGCCGTCGTGTAAATGCGCAGATCGATCCTGGCAAATATGAATACTATCCGGAGACTATTTCATCTGACCACTACAAAAGCGATGAGTTTCAGCGTGTTGCAGTCTACGCCCGCGTATCAACGGATGCCACTCCTGATCACTCAGTCCATGTCCCTCCCGAAAACCTCCCATTGCCGCAGGGCGGGAAAGGCGGAGGGGTCATCGCTTTTGACCAGGCGTTCCAGGCGCAGCCAGCGGACCCGTCTGTTTTCCAGGCAGATCCATTGCCGGTCTGCCGTTTTTTGCAGACGGAAAGGGATGTCGCTTCCGTCGGACAGCACGACATGGCCTGCCGTCCAGTAAGCGTCGTGCGGGAAATCTGCCCGCAGGGTCAGCGCCATTTTCTCCACGGCAACCGTGCGCCCCAGGTCCAGGCGGCACCAGGCGTCCTCACGGGCGCCGATGCCCCAGCTCTGGAAGGGCCATTCCCCGTGAAAGCTGTTCAACCGGATGCCGTCAATAACGTTGCGGGCACAGAAGCAGGCTTCATTCCTGGTCTCCACATTGGCAGTGCAGTGCGGATAGAAATCGGTTTCACCGCGCAGGTCTGCCGGGTTCCGGGCGAGGTCCCGGCTGCGGGAGAGTTCGTCCGCTGTGAGGAATCTTGCAGTCACGATATGTCGAGAACCGTCAAAGGTGCCGGGAGCATATGCCAGCCGATGCTCTGCCATGGGAATCTGCCAGTGCATTCTGCCAGAGGGCAGATAGACCTCGCCTTCCGGAAGCGTTGCAGCCATGCGGACCATCAGATGACTGCCGGGCTCAGAGGTGATCAGAATCCTGTCTCCGTCTTCCCATACTCTGTCAGTACACAGCATGGCTGTATCTGCATGACCTGCCTCAGCAATCACCTGTCCCAGAGAATTCAGTGCCTGTATCTGGACCATATTCAGTCTCCTTTTCTGTTATTCCTGTGAGGAAACTCCGCAGAGGGCTGCAGACCGTACCCTGAAGGGAGAATGGCCGGTGTGCGATATGCAGCGAAAGTTTCGCACAAAAGTCCTCTACCGTCAATCGTGGATTCAGTCCGGGCTGCAGTGCATTTCAAAGTATGCAAAGTCTGCAAGCAGATG
Source organism: uncultured Eubacteriales bacterium (assembly GCA_902775835.1). The sequence goes on from CACYNZ010000362.1 coordinate 3,105, forward strand.
ATTGCCGGTCAGGTCCTGACAGCACAGACCGACCATGGTGCCCGTGAACCAGCCTTCCCGGCAGGCTTCGTCAGACAGTAAGGATGCATCCAGTGGTGCACCGAGACTGTACCAGGTTGCGCCGTTGGACCAGAAGAAGGACGCGATTCCATCCTGCAGGTGAATCCGCAGGCGGACAGCCTGACCGGCAGGGACCGGGATGTACCCGTAAGGCGATGTATACTGCTTGTTTTCCGCTTTCAGCAGGGTGATAACCCTGCCCATTTCCTCGTCCTGTGTAATGTGCAGGTACAGATAATTGTCATAATCATACAGGAGGATCAGACCGGCCATCTGCTTGAAGTATTCCGGCTCAAACTCGACTTCGGTCAGGATCTCTGCGTGCATTTCTGTCAGGTGCTGCGCGATCAGGCTCTGCCGGAACCGGCTGGAAAGTCCGTCACCGCCATAGAAAAGCAGGTATCCCGGACGTGCAGTCAGAGAAAGGTCCCGGTCGGTCAGAGGTGTGCGCAGGAACTGCCAGCGGATGTGTTACCGCGAATGTTTTTTCCTCCGGCTTGTCTTGCCGCGAGGCAAGTGGGACAATAGCACCAGTTGCCGGGAAATGCCTCTCAGGCGCTTGTTCCAATCAATGTCAGCTTCATAACTGTACCCCTCCTATACACGTTGGTAGTGTCAATTTCACTACCTGTTTTTAGTTCATAAACCTTGATTTCATGGGAGAATCAAATTAAAAGAGCATTGACCTCCCTTTTTGGTATAATGTC
>CACYNZ010000363.1 GCA_902775835.1 uncultured Eubacteriales bacterium
ATAATCTAAATGAGTCGTCAGCGTGAAAAAGTCAAAGTTTCTGGTATATTTGTATTCCCAGTCATACCAGGCCCAGGAAACCGTGATGCCTTTTTCGGAATAATACTGCTCCGTAGCTGCTTTTACAGCCTTCAGCACATCTTCCTGAACCTTGGCGTTTGTTTCATGGTGCAATTTGGTTTCACTGGCAATGTCAGCCTTAACCTGATTGAGCTCCTCTAACGAAAATGTGGACAAGTCAACGCTTGGGATTTCGGCGTTACCAGCGGAGGAAAGGCAGAGACACAGAATGAGGGTAGAGATGATTATCCATAAAGCTTTACGCATGTCAGCTTCCTTCTTTCTGAAATAGTTTAATACAGGGCACCCATTGCGCTGAAATAAGTGCCCTTGGCCAGTGGGTATTCAGTTGAATCAATCCAAGGCATCGATCGTATCTTCAAGCAGGCGATGCCTTGAACTGGCGACCTCTGCTAATGCCGCCTGGTCACTCCGAATCTTTAACTCGGATTATACCATGCCATTAAAGGCTCTGTCTACCGAAAAGCAACGCTTCTCACGGGATTGGTGAATATTTCGAACAATCAAAAAAGCAGGCCGAAGCCTGCCTAAGTGGAGTCTCGTTTTATGCCGTCTTTTTGACCAGCTGCGCCACTGAAACCCTGAACTGAATGTGAACCTCGTAGCCTTTTCCAACCTCAATCCTGTCAATCAGCCGGGCAATCACCATGTGCTTCGCCTCTACGCTGCTTTCGTCGTAATGATCCACCCAGTTCCGGATTTCGTCAATCTCTGCCTTTGCGTTCCGGATGTTTTGCTTTTCAGCGTTCATCCGCCCTTCCGCTTCTTCCATGGCTTCCAGAGCTTCAGCCATTTTCGCCCGGTGCTTTACCAGCATGTTGTTAATGACGCTTAAGTCCAGCTGACTTTCGCCCGTCAGGGCCTTGATGGCCTGGTCTTCCAGCACATCGACCTGCCGCTTTGCGTTTTCGTAATCGTTCCGTGCCTGCTTCAGGGCAACCTCGCACACCTCCTGCTTTCGGCTGGCAGCAAGCTTGAGCAGGTCTTCTTCGGAAATCTCACCGATCTGGGAAAGAAACTCTCTGACCTTTGTCTCCACCGCTTCGATGATCGGCTCCACATGGTAGGCGCTCTGCCCTTTGCAGCTGTCCGGCGCTGAGATCTTCCGGTAACAGCGGTAAAGGTCACGCTCATGAAGCCGAATGCCTCCGCTGGCCAGATGCCGCCGCGTGGTGTTGTGGGTGAAACAGAGCTTGCTGCCGCAGTCCGCGCAGTAGAGCAATCCTGTCAGAAGCGACCGGGAGGCTGACGTCTGCGGAGAGTCCTGATCCTTCGTGGAGCCTTTGGCTCTGCCTTTGACGATCTCCAGGCATTTATCGTACCTGGCCTCGTCGATGATGATCAGGTGCTTAAAGGGCTGGGACCGTTCCGGGCCGAAGCGGAGGATGCCCTTGTAGATCGGGTTGTCGATCAGCGCCCGGATGGAAGTCCCTCTCCAAAGGGTGGTTCCGCGTTTCGTCTTGATCCCTTTCGCATTCAGGTACTTAGCCACCCGGTTTGTGCCGTAGCCCTCGTCCAGCAGCAGGTGGTAGATCTCGCGGACGATTTTGGCTTCGTCTTCGTCGATCTCCAAGTCGGGCACAGGCTGGTTCTTTTTGTTCGTGCGGCCCTTCTGCACAAGGTGGTAACCATAGGCGACCAGTCCGCCGCGCCACTGACACTCCTGAACCATCTGGGAGTGCTTTGTCCGGACGCGGATGGCGGTCTTTTCGCTTTCGCCGGAAGCCTGCCAAAACCGGATGTAGTTCATCAGCTTATCCACATGGGTGTCAAAGCGCTGTTCGCCTTCCCGGGCGCTCCAGACCTCGATGCCCTGCTGCACGAACCACTGCACCACAAACGGTGTTTCGTCATCGCGTCTGCCGATCCGGTCGAACATGAAGACCAGCAGCACGTCAAACTGATGCTGTACGGCCCGGTTCTTGATTTCCAGAATGGCATCCCGTTCGTTTGTGCTGATCTTGTAACCGGAGACTCCTTTTTCAGAAATCTCATCGACAATCTTCCAGTCCGGGTGCCGGGCGGCGTACTCCCGGCAGGCGGTCTTCTGCATGGGAATGTCGTCATGATCCACCTGACCGAGCGTTGAAACGCGGTAAAGGCAAATGACGCGTTTCATCAGGAGCTCCTCCTCTCTGCGTTTCTCAGAATCTCGAGCACGTCCGCAACCGCCGTTTCGTCTGGCTCATCCGCGTAGGAAACCGTCACCTTGCAGGTGATGTCCAGCTCCATGGGATCAGCCACCAACGTGGTAGGCTGCGGAAGGTCAGTGGACGTATTACCATGGGTGGCCCCAGATAGCAAGTAATTCTTTGGCTTCTGGGCCTTTTCTTTCGTCTCTTCAGCCAGCCCGTTTCGCTTGCAGAAGGTGGACACCGTACTTTTGGATAATCCCATTCGATTCGCGATCTGCGTATAGCCCAGTCCCTGTTCACGCAGCCGGATGATTCTCTGCTTCTCCGCGTTTGTCATGATTCCACTCCCATCTGGAGGAAAACCCCTCTCACTGAAAGGGAAAAATTCGAAGCCCCATCGCAAAAGTTGTTGATTTACAAAGCCTGCAGGTCTCTGGTATAATTTGCTGCAGATGGGTCGTTAATCGAATAGAAGGAGGGATTGCAGTGCTCAGATTTTGGGGTGATGGTTCGCAGGAGTCCATGGATCTGGTGAATGCCATCAGAGTCCGCAGTACGGAGAACTTCAACTGGACGTTTATCTTTATTCTGGCGGTTGTCTTCTATGTCTACTGGACAGAGATTCACAAAAAGAACTATGAGATTGTTTATGCCGGACTGGCCTTGTATGGCGTACTCTGGCTGTATGAAATCCTGCAATGCCGTCATCGGGAAAGCCGCCGGATATCCTCTGTGGTCCGTAAGAAATGAATCAACCACCTTTATCCTGCTGATTGGGGTCTGCTGGGAACTTTCCATGATGTCTGACGCCTGATTCGATGAACCTCCTCGGAAGTAAGATGGGTGATTTCGCTGTTGGTATCCATGATAGCCTTCCTTTCTCAAGGCATTGTCAGGGATACCAATTATACGAAAGTGTAAGACTTATTTCCATACAAAACGAACTGGATTCTCATGTAGGACTTACTTCCAGTTGAAGTGCCCCACTCTGGAAGTAACCTTTTCACTTCAGCCCTGAAGCCGTTGAAACCGGTTCTCGATTCTTCTGTTTGTTTTTTACCGGCTGTTGTTTTAAAATACAAATGTGCGTAAGGCATCTTTGGGGCGATTTCTCCCCAAAACTGCTGACCAGCCGGAAAAAATGATTTCAAACAATGGCAAGGAGATCCCATGGATATTCAATACCTGCTCACGCTTCAGGATTTTCGGAACAGCATTCAGGACGCCTGGACGCCCTTCATGGAGTTTGTCTCCATGTTCGCTACCACCTATCTGATCCTGATCCCGGTATTCTATTACTGGAACCGGGACAAGCGGAAGGGGCTTTATGCTCTGGTGTCCTACTATTTTTGCATGCTGCTGACGCCGCTGATCAAGCTGACGGCGTGCATCTATCGTCCATGGATCAGGGACAGCCGTATCCTGCCGGCGGGCGACTCTATCACCACGGCCACCGGCTATTCTTTTCCCAGCGGCCACACCACGACCGCCGGCCCTTTGGCGGGCGGTATGGCTGTGAACGAATGGAAAAATAAAAAGACACGATGGCTGTCTTTCATCTTCGTTGCGTTCATCCTGCTGACGGGCTTCTCCCGTAATTATCTGGGCGTACACACGCCTCAGGATGTTTTTGTGGCGATCTCG
>CACYNZ010000364.1 GCA_902775835.1 uncultured Eubacteriales bacterium
TACTAACATGTTCACCGCGCTCTGTCAACGCGTATAAAGCATGCGTGAAAAAGTTTTTTTGCTGTTATTTCCTGCATGTGCGGAATCTGCGGGTTCAGTGAATGACCAGCTCTCCCTGCCCCGGCGCCATCCGTACCAGCCAGGTGCTTCCGTCGCACAGGAGCTCCACCATGCCGTCATTGGTGACCACATACGGCCAGTGCTTGTTCCGCACGTCCTCCGTGCCGTTCTTGTGGTAATGCGTCGCCGTAATCACCGTGAACTTCAGATCCAGCTTCTCCCAGAATTCATGAATCATCGGATCCTTTCCGTGATGCGGATATTTGAGAATGTCTGTTTTGAGCATGGCCGGATCCACCTTGGAGGCGATATGCCGCAGTCCGAGGTTTTCCAGATCGGATCCCAGCAGCATGACGCCGTCCCCGTACTGCAGCCTGAGCAGTGGGGACCGGTTGTTCACTGAATCTTTTTCTTCCGATTTTAAATAGGCGTGAACCGTCACATCCCCGATGGTCCATTCATCCTCGTCATAGAAGTGCGAGAGAAGAATATCACGTTCCTTTGCAAGCCGAACCACTTCGAGCATGACTTCATTTTCATCCTCATCAAAGCAGACCATGATCCGCCCGGTGTCATACCTGTCAAGAATCCGTTCCAGTCCGCCCGCGTGATCCGGATGCGGATGCGTAATGAGAATGACGTCAAGCGCATCCACATGTTCCTTTTCAAGCAGTTCCAACACTGCAGGTGCCTGCTTCTCCGTAGCGCAGTCCACAAGCCAGGTTTCATCGCCGAAGCGGATCATGAAGGCATCACATTCCGAAATCTTCGGAAACGCGACTTCCAGAAGCCTGCTGTCCTCAGGAAAAGAAAACTCTGTCTCCGGATGATGAATCTGATCCACCACCGCAGCATCCCCTGCCGCTGCGGCAATAAAAAAAATCCCCGCCAGCACCATGCTAATCAGTCTTTTCAGAATCAATGAATCTGCCCCTTTCCAAGGATTCACGCCCGCCATATGGCAGGCATAAAAAAAGGTCGGGAAAATCGCCCCAGCCTGTTGACACGCAAAGATTCATTTGATAAAATGTATAATTGAGTCAGTATCATTTGCTGTTGCTCTTCTTCCTTACAGAGAAGATTGTACACTCTGTCCGGGAAAAAAGCAAGAGTAAATTCCTGTAACCCTGGAATTCGATACTGTCGGACAATAGAAGGGGTGATGGCTTTCTATGGTGCACGAAGTCCAAATGGGTAAGCTCCGCAAACGTATGAGCTTCTCGCGCATCGACGAAGTACTCGAAATGCCTGATCTGATTGAAGTTCAGAAAAACTCTTACAGGCGTTTCCTCGACACTGATCTTCGTGAGGTTTTGCACGATGTTTCACCGATCGAAGATTACAACGGCACACTGAAACTCGAATTTGTCAACTACACTCTTGAAGAGCCCAAAAACTCGGTAGACCGCTGCCGGGAGCGGGACATGACCTACGCAGCGCCCCTGAAAGTTTTTGTCCGCCTGACCAACCGCGACACCGGCGAAATCAAGGAATCCGATGTCTTCATGGGAGATTTCCCCCTGATGACAGAACACGGAACCTTCATTATTAATGGTGCCGAGCGTGTCATTGTTTCACAGCTCGTCCGTTCGCCCGGTGCGTATTTCACCATGAACCGGGACAAGTCCGGCAACCAGCTTTTCTCCGCTCAGGTGATTCCCAACCGCGGTGCCTGGATCGAATATGAGACCGACTCCAACAATGTGCTTTGGGTCCGTATTGACCGTAACCGCAAGCTGCCCATCACGGTGCTTCTCCGCGCCGTAGGCTACGGAACCAATGAAGAGATCCGTGAACTGCTCGGCAGCGAAGAGCGTCTGGATGCCACCCTGGAAAAGGGTGACAACGCCTCCAGCCAGGATGAGGCACTCATCGAAATCTACAAGAAGCAGAAGCCCGGTGAACCCGCGAGCCTTGAAAGCGCCACCAAGCTCTTTGACGCATATTTTTATGACAACAAGCGCTATGATCTCATGCGCGTAGGCCGCTACAAGTTCAACAAGAAGCTGGGCATCGCCACCCGTATTGCCGGTCACGAGAGCGCATACGATATCGTGGATCCCACGACCGGTGAAATCCTTCTGGAAAAAGGCCATCTGATTACAGTGGATCAGGCCAAGGCCATCCAGAATGCCGGCATCAACAGGGTCACCCTTCTGGTGGACGGCCAGGAGCATGTGGTAGTGGGCAACCATTTCGCCGATGCTTCCTGCTACCTTGATTTTGATCCCCACGAAGTCGGGATCAACGAAATGGTCTATGTGCCTGTACTCCGTCAGATCATTGCCGAGTCCACTGAGGAAACCCTCAAGGACAACCTGCGCATGAACCTGAACAGACTCATGCCCAAGCACATTATTCCCGATGACATGATTGCTTCCATCAGCTATCTTGTCGGCCTCCCCTACGGCATCGGCACCTGCGACGACATTGACCATCTGGGCAACCGTCGTCTGCGCAGCGTGGGTGAACTGCTCCAGAACCAGATCCGCATCGGCATGAGCCGTCTGGAACGCGTGGTCCGTGAGCGCATGGCCATTCAGGATGCTGTGGATGTGCGTCCCGGCGATCTGATCAATATCCGCCCGGTGAGCGCAGCCATCAAGGAATTCTTCGGTTCTTCCCAGCTGTCCCAGTTCATGGACCAGCCCAACCCCCTGGCCGAGCTGACGCACAAGCGCCGTCTCAGCGCCCTGGGCCCTGGCGGTCTGAACCGCGACCGCGCATCCTTCGAAGTCCGCGACGTGCATTACAGCCACTATGCCCGTATCTGCCCCATCGAGACCCCTGAAGGTCCGAACATCGGTCTGATCGGTTCTCTGGCCAGTTTTGCCCGGATCAACGAATACGGATTCATCGAAGCCCCCTACCGCAAGGTTGACAAGGCAAGCGGCCGCGTCACCAGGGAAATCGTCTATATGACGGCTGACGAGGAAGACCTCTACAAGATCGGCACTGCCCATGAACCGCTGGACAAGGACGGGCATTTCATGCACGACGTTGTCATGGTCCGTGACAAGACCGATATCATCCAGGTTCCCGCCTCTCAGGTTGACTTCATCGACGTCTCTCCCCGTCAGGTGGTTTCCGTGGCTACCGCCATGGTTCCCTTCCTGGAAAACGATGACGCCACCCGCGCACTCATGGGTTCCAACATGCAGCGTCAGGCTGTTCCGCTGCTCGTGCCCGAAGCTCCCATCGTGGGCACCGGCATGGAATACCGCGCAGGCCATGACTCCGGCGTCTGCATTCTGTCCAAGGAAAGCGGCGTCGTGGAGAAAGTGGATGGCGATCATATCATCATCCGCGACGATTACGGCGAGCGTCACGAGTACAAGCTGAAGAAGTTCGCCCGTTCCAACCAGGGTACCTGCATCAACCAGCGTCCTGTGGTCTCCGCCGGACAGATCATTGAAAAGGGTGATCTTCTGGCTGACGGTCCTTCCACGCAGTTCGGCGAGATCGGTCTGGGCCGCAATGCCCTGATCGGCTTCATGACCTGGGAAGGCTACAACTACGAGGATGCCGTTCTGCTCAACGAACAGCTGGTCAAGGAAGACATCTACACCTCGATTCACATCGAGTCCCAGGAATCCGAAGCCCGCGACACTAAGCAGGGTCCTGAGGAAATCACGCGTGATATCCCCAATGTTTCCGAAGAAGCAGTCAAGGATCTGGACGAGGACGGCATTATCCGCATCGGTGCCGAAGTGCATCCCGGCGACATCCTCGTGGGCAAGGTCACGCCCAAGGGCGAGACTGACCTGACCGCAGAAGACCGTCTGCTGCGCGCCATCTT
>CACYNZ010000365.1 GCA_902775835.1 uncultured Eubacteriales bacterium
ATGGTCGCGTCTCCACGTGTTACCCGAAGCGATAAATCCGTCATGATCTTTTCCCCCTGTCCTGAAGCTCCGTCCTGCCAGAGCCCTCTGCCGCCATATACCTGCCTGTTCAACCTGAACAGGCAGGCTGGAAGATGGAAAATCCTCTCCTCATTCCCCGGCTGGAATCTTTGCATTCAGGCTTTTATTCCGGTAATTCAGGTTCGTTCGCAGGGAATAACCCTGCTTTTCCCAGAACTGATTGCCCGCTTCATTGTCCACAAATACGAGGCCAAACACTTTCTGGATTCCTTCTTTCTTCAGCGCTTCCTCCGCCAGGGAAACCAGATGCGCCGCGATGCCCATGCGCCGATAATCCGGATGAACGCACATGTGATGGATGATTCCGCGTCGTCCGTCATGCCCGGTCAGAATGACACCGATGATCCTGCCATCCTGTACTGCTGCAAAGCAGGTATTCGGATTTCTTTTCAGATACCGTTCTATCCCCTCGCGGCTGTCATCCACAGGATTCAGGGCTCTTCGGCTCTGTTCCGTACTGTTCCAGAGTTCGAAAAGCTGATCATAATCATCGATTGTTACCTGTCTCGTCGTGCAGACCTTTCTTTCCATACGGCATACTCCTTCGGGCTTCCCCGCCTGGTCAGAATCATAAAAGCATTACCGGGACCCCTGGCAGCGTCATCGTCAGATTGTATGAAAGCGCTTAGGTACTGAATAAAGGAACAGGCCGGGATCATCATGACCCTGACCTGTTCTTTTCTGTCTGTGAAGATGATGCACCAATCTGACAGAGAAAATGGGCTTACTTGACGGTGATATACGCAGCGGTCATGTCCAGGTAGGTGATCGCAATCTCGTCACCGTCGTCATCCTTCTCGCGTTCCACAATCACCATCAGGTCGCCGGAAGTGAAGGCCATGGTATCAGGCTTCAGTCTGCCATCGTCATCCAGGACATAAATGCCGTTGCCCAGCACTGCGGTGTCGACTGCCGCAGCTTCTCCGTATTTGGAGGTCAGGTCCCTCATGAGCGAGTCATAGTTCATGCGGCCTTCGTCATAGCTGACGCGGACAGCGATCAGGCAGTTCCCGATGAACAGATACTCCAGATCGGCCTTTACACCGTTTTCGGTGACGTCTTCATACTCCGCTTTCGTGAACTCGATGCCGCCGCGGGTATCCTCATTGTCAATTTCGGCATGTCCGGATTCGGTTTCCATCACGGCGGGCATATCCATGTTAAAGGTTACACCGTTGCGGAAGGTGAAAACGTTTTCGTTTGCTTCCTCCGCCTGAGCCGTTACGGCAAAGACCATCAGGAACACGATCAGAGTTGCTACCAGCTTTTTCATCTTCATACACTCCTTTGGCTGCCTGTATTCAGTTCAGTTTTTCCATTGCCGTGATTCATGGTCCACCTGTCCAGGCACTTTGTGGACAAAACATAACCGATCAATCCGGCAATAATACCAAAGATCATGCCTCCAAGCACATCGCTCGGATAATGAACGCAGCGGATGATTCTTGTAATTCCCACAATGACGGGGATAATCATCAGCGCCCAGGCCCACTTTTTCTTATCCTTGAGAAGGACAGCAACAAGAGCCGTGAATGCCGCAAAATTCAAAGATGTATGGCCGGACGGGAAAGACAGGTCATCCTCAAGATGCGAACCGGCGTTTGCCCAGTGCGTCTGATAGGTTTCCCAGAACGGAGTGTCCTTCAGTGTTTCATAGGGCCTCAGCCTTCCCACACCCGGTTTGATCAGCACATTCACCAGGAGAAACGCCACCAGGAAGGAAACCACCATCGCCACTCCGTATTTTCTGGTCTTCTTTGGAAAACAGAGAATCAGCGAAATGACAAAACAGATAATGTAGGCTGTCGAATCTCCCAGGTGCTGGCATACATCAGCGATTCCGATCGTCACGGAGTTCTGAATCTGCCAGAAAAATGTATAGACCGCGGTATCAAATCCATAAAATAGTTGATCCATTGCTGTACCTTCTTTCCAAAGGCCCGAGTCCCGGGGCGTCTTATATTCCCCTGGGCCCTTTCATCATCCTTTTGTTTTCTTTCCACGGCGCCATTTAATCCTATATCAGGGCTTTTTCATCTGACGCAGTGCGTTCCCAGTGTTCTTCGGCCGTGACCTGACTGTCTTCCGCATGGCTTCCGGTGCTGCTTTCTGGCAAATACACCGTCCATATATATGATACGCAGCCGGACACCCACCTGGCAGCATGAACGCTGACAGTGAGAAAAAAAGTCACCCATGACGGTTTCTCCGCAGTTCCGTTTCTGTCAGCAGCCTGAACTGTCATCATGGCTGGTTTTTCCGTTCATCGTCTGTCAAGACTGATTCCTTTCCATTGCGGCGAAACCATCCTGCCAGTATGGCCCCGGAAATATTATGCCATACAGAGAAAATCGCTCCCGGGACTGTCGCCATGGTCAAGCTCGGAAAAGCAGATACTGCAAGTGTTGTCGCGAGCCCTGAATTCTGCATGCCGATCTCAATGGCAACCGCCTTTTTTCTGGGCAGATCCATCCTGAACAGCACGCCGACCAGATAGCCAAGAAGATACCCAAGCAGATTATGCAGGATCACAACGGCAAAGATGATCAGCCCCGTGGACAGTATTTTCCCGCTGTTATGGGATACGACCGATGCGACAATAAGACAGATGGCGGTCACGGATACCACAGGAAGAGCATCACGGATTTTCTGCGTGTACTTTCCAAAGAATCGGTTGACCAGCAGCCCCAGTCCGATGGGGACGATCACAACCTGTATGATGGACAGGAACATCGCCATGGCATCCACTCTTACAGACGTTCTCAGATAAAGGTAGGTCAGCAGGGGCGTAAGAACAGGCGCCAGCAATGTATTGATACTGGTCATGCCCACGGAAAGCGCCGTATCGCCCTTTGACAGATAGGTGATGACATTGCTTGAAGTTCCCCCGGGACACGTTCCGACAAGCACCACGCCCACCAGTAATTCATCGTTCAGGCTGAATGCTTTCCCCAGCGCAAAAGCCAGCAGAGGCATGATGATAAACTGTGCTGCACATCCGGTAATGATATCTCCGGGTCTTTTGAAGACTATGGCAAAATCAGACAGCTTCGTCGTCAGTCCCATTCCGAACATAACGATCATCAGAAGATAGTTGATCCATTTTGTCTGGATCCAAAGGCTCGTCCCCGGCACAAGAAGTGCCGCTGCTGCAATGATCAGGACGATCCATGCCATATTCCTGCCAACAAAATCACTTGCTTTCTTCATCTTTCCCTCTCTGTCCTGTTTCTGTTCGGCGACATCCGGCAGATCCCGATTGGGGCCTCCGCATTAACTTGTCTGCTCCCTCCGTCCCATTATACCATAGTCAAAAAAGCGCCCGCTATTATGGCGACGAGCGCGAATTCCTGTTCACGCGAATTCCTGTTCACACAACTTTGAATATATGGCAATATAAAAGAGGAGTTTCCGGAAGCGGACTCCTGTCAGTTGTGAAACACCGAAAGGAGAAAGATGAAAAATTCAGACCGTATTTACAATGATATGATTGACCTTTGGGAAAAGTATAATTCTCACCCCTTTGTCCAGGGCTTGGCGGACGGAACTCTCCCTAAAGAGAAATTCAAATTTTTTATGATCCAGGATCACCTCTATCTGATGCAGTACGCCAAGGTATTTGCCATGGGTGTCCTGAAATCCCAAAAGGAAGAGGATATGCGCCTCTTTGCCAGCCTGATCTCAGCTACACTTGATGTCGAAAATGCCATTCATAAAAGCTATCTCAAAAAACTTGGCCTTTCAAATGAGGAGCT
>CACYNZ010000366.1 GCA_902775835.1 uncultured Eubacteriales bacterium
GCTCCGGAAGTCCAGGCCTTCAAGTCCTGGAGAGACAGCCGCCCCGTCTGATCCTTGCGTATCACTCAAAAAAGGTATGGAACCATCACGGTTTCATACCTTTTTTGTCAGAATTCCATCTTCAGCACCAGTTCCACCGGGCAGTGATCGGATCCCATGATTTCGGGATGAATCTCGGCTTTCTCAATTCTGTCGGCCAGAGCCCTGGAAACAAGGAAGTAGTCAATTCGCCATCCGGCATTGTTTTCCCGGGCATGGAAGCGGTAGGACCACCAGGAATACGCGCCTTCGGCATCCGGGTGCATGTACCGGAACGTATCCACGAATCCGCTGTCCAGAAGCCGTGTCATGCACGCTCGCTCCTGAGGCGTGAATCCCGCATTGTTCTGATTGGACTTGGCATTCTTGATGTCCTTCTCCGTATGCGCCACGTTCATGTCCCCGCAGATCACCACCGGATGCGTTTTCTCGAGCTCCTTCACATAATGAAGAAACGCTTCCTCCCATTCCATGCGGTACGGCAGCCTGGCAAGGCCGTCCTGGCTGTTGGGGGTATAGACGTTCACCAGATAAAACCCGGGATATTCGGCCGTAATCACGCGTCCCTCATGATCCATGGCATCCACCCCGATGCCGTAGGCTACGGAATTCGGTACCCTGCGGCTGAAAAGCGCCGTACTGCTGTAGCCTTTCTTTTCCGCGCCGAGCCAGTATTGTTCATACCCGTCCAGGGGAAGAGTCACCTGTCCCGGCTGACACTTGGTCTCCTGCAGACAGATCATGTCCGCATCGAGTCCCTGTACGCTGTCAAGAAATCCTTTTCCAAGACATGCTCGGATCCCGTTTACATTCCAGGATATCATTCTCATCATTCAATCACCCTGCCACATCTTATCAGTTTTCCCTGCCTTATACAACCGTCCCGGCCGGGCTCTTCCGCAGGCAGACTTTAACTGCCTGCAGGGCCCGGCACTTTGTATTTTCCCTGTTTCTTTTTAGAATATCCCGCACAAAATGCAGTTTCAGGGAGAGATTATTCCCAATAGTGCGAACATTATCGCAACAGACAAGCAGTATTGTTCTTGCCCGGCATATCAAAAACTGTTACAATAAAATGGTATCCCATCCCATTGAAAGGCAGGTGTCCGGCTTTGGAAAGAGTTTTCAATTTCTCCGCCGGTCCTTCCATGCTGCCGCTGCCCGTGCTTGAAAAGGCACAGGCCGAATTATGCAGCTATGAACATTCCGGCATGAGCGTCATGGAAATGAGTCATCGCTCCCGGATATACATGGATATTTATCATCATGCGGAATCTGCCCTGCGTGACGTTCTGGAAATCCCGGATTCCTATGCGGTGCTCTTTCTCCAGGGCGGTGCCACGCTGCAGTTCTCCATGATTCCCATGAACCTGGCCCCGCGTGGCGCGACCGCGCTGTACGCCGTCACCGGCGTGTTTGCCAAAAAAGCCGCCGCAGAAGGTGCCCGCTGGGTCAATGCTGTGAAAGTCACAGACTGCGGCAGCGAAGGCTTCATCCCCGACCTGCCCGCGGACCTTCCGGAAGACGCCGTTTATCTCCATATCACCGGCAACAATACGGCCTACGGCACCATGTATACATCCACCCCGGAACACGGAAAGGTCCCGCTGGTGGCTGACTGGTCCAGCGGCATCCTGGGCAGCCGGATCCCGGTTCAGGACTATGACCTCATCTATGCCGGTGCCCAGAAGAACATGGGTATTGCAGGCGTGACCGTGGTGATTCTCAAAAAGGAACTGCTGGAGCGTGAAACGGATCCGCTGCTGCCTGACCTGATGAACTACCGCTCCCTTGCCAAGGCGGAATCCATGATCAATACCCCGTCCACGTACGGCATCTATCTGCTCGGTCTTGTCTGCGACTGGCTGAAGGACCTGGGCGGCGTGGATGCCATGGAAGCCATAAACCGGAAAAAGGCCGGAATGCTCTATGATATTCTGGATCAGTCCTCCCTTTATCAGGGCTTTGCCCGCAAGGATTCCCGCAGTCTCACCAATGTGACTTTCACACTGCGTCAGAGCGAGCTTACAGAGTCTTTCCTCAAAGGCGCAGAGTCTCTCGGACTGATCGGTCTGAAAGGCTACCGGTCCATCGGCGGTATCCGGGCTTCCATCTACAACGGCATGCCTGTGGAAGGCGTGGAAACCCTCGCCGATTACATGCGCCGTTTTGAGCAGAACGCATAACGTACGGAAAAGGAGAATGTCAAATGTTTGTTATCAACACCTATAATCATATTGGACAGGCCGGTCTGGCCATGTACGACAAGGACAAGTATCAGATCACCGACAAGCTGGACCGCGCTGACGCCATCATGGTGCACTCCGCTCCCCTGCACGATGTCACCTTCCCCGAAACGCTCAAGGCCATCGTCCGTGTCGGTGCCGGCGTCAATACCATTCCGGTAAGCCGCTGCACCGAGGAAGGCATCTGCGTGTTCAACACCCCCGGCGGAAACGCCAATGCCGTAAAGGAACTGGCTCTGGCCGCCATGATCATGATGACTCGGAATGTGCCCGCCGCCTCCGCCTGGGTCAAGTCCCTGAAAACACCCGAGCCCACCAAGGAAGTGGAGCAGGGCAAGGAAGTCTTCCGTGGTCCTGAAATCATGGGCAAGAAAATCGGCGTCATCGGTGTGGGCGCCATTGGCTCGAGAATGGCCAAGGTATGCTCTGACATGGGCATGGATGTTCTCGGCTATGATCCCTATCTCACCCATGCCCGGAAAAAGGAACTCCGCGCCTTTGTGCAGATGGTGGACAATGTGGAAGAGATCTACCGCACCTGCGACTATATCACCGTCCATGTACCGCTCAACGAACAGAACCGCAATCTCATCAGCCGCAAGGAAATTGATCAGATGAAGGACGGCGTATATCTGGTGAACTATGCCAGAGGTCCCATCATCAACAATGAAGATGTGGTGGAAGCCCTGAAGAGCGGCAAGATCAAGGCCATGGCCACCGACTTTCCCACCTCCGAGCAGTTGCAGCTTGACAATGTGGTGGCCACCCCGCACCTGGGTGCCGGAACGCCTGAAGCCGATGAAAACTGCGCAGTTATGGCCGCACGCCAGATCATGGATTATCTGGAGAACGGCAATATCACCAATTCCGTGAACCTGCCGGATGTCTCCTTCCCCCGCACGGACGGCAGCCGGATCACCATCATCCACCAGAACCGTCCCGGCATGCTGGGCGCCATCACCGAAACCGTGTCCAATCAGGGCATCAACATTGAAAACCTTGTAAACCGCTCCAGAGGGAATGTGGCCTACACCATGCTGGATTTCATCGGCGAAGTTCCTTCTGAGCTGCCGGACCTGCTTGCCGCAAGAGAGGGCATCATGCGCGTCCGTCTCCTCTGATCTCACTCACTGCCTTTCCCGTTTTCCGGAAAGGCAGTTTTTCATCCCGCATCACAGAAAAAGGAGGAGTTGCATGGCCACATCCCGCTCCGCCCGCGGCCAGATGATGCTCGAAATGCCCGTATCGCGCGTTATTCCGCGTCTTGCCGTACCCACCATCATTTCCATGCTCATCACCAGCATCTACAATATGGCAGATACATTTTTTGTCGGGAGAATTTCCACCTCGGCCTCCGGAGCCGTCGGCATCATCTTTTCCGCCATGTCCATGATTCAGGCTCTGGCCTTCACCTTCGGCATGGGCAGCGGTGCCAACATGAGCCGTGCCCTTGGCGCCGGGAATGAAAAGGAAGCGCGCGTTTTTGTGGCTATGGGTTTCTTTACAGCCTTCGGCGCAGGCCTTGTGGTGTGTCTGGTCGGGAATCTGT
>CACYNZ010000367.1 GCA_902775835.1 uncultured Eubacteriales bacterium
AGACAGGGATGCGCTGTTTTCTTCGCAGAGGAAGCCGTTGATACCGTCGCTGATGCCTTCGGCTGCACAGCTGCCCCTGATCAGTACGGATGCCAGCCCGCAGGCAGCAGCTTCCCGTACGACCAGACCGTTTGTATCAAAGACAGATGGGAAGACAAACAGATCTGCCCGGCTGTTGATCATTCTCAGCTGCATACGGTCGGATACCGGACCGGTCATGATGATCCGTCCCGGCAGAGAGCTGCCGCTGTGGATGGATGTCTGCAGCTGTTCTCCTTCAAAGCAGTCGCAGGCAATGCCGGATGCAGTGATCTTTTCGATCAGAGACTGGGGCAGGTCTGTCATTTCACTGAAATTACTGACTCTCTTACGGTAGAGCCAAGCAAAAATCTGCTTGGCACGGTACGGCTTCTGACCGTATCCGGCAAGCATTTCTTCCATCTGTTTCAGATTCAGGTCATATATCGTCTGCATACAAGGGCATTTTACCATATCGTTACCTCTGCTTGCTCTATTTTCGTACAAAAGGCGCATTTCACTTCTCTTGCGCCGTCTCCCCTTTTTTCAGCATCTTTGCGCAATAGAACCCGTCGCTCTTTGTGACAAAGGGGAAAAATGTATGTTCCTCGCAAAGTTCAATTTCGTTATGTTCTTTCAGGAACGCGCGGATGCGGTTCTCGTTTTCCTTGCGGTTGAGCGTGCATGTGCTGTACACAAGGATGCCGCCCTGCTTCACATACGGAGCGTTTGCCGCAAGGATCTTTGCCTGGATCTTTGTAATCTCATCGATATCCTCCGGTTTCAGATGCCAGCGGATTTCAGGTTTATGAGACAGATCGCCAAGTCCCGAGCACGGCACATCCAGCAGCACACGGTCATAGCTTTCCTTCTGCGTTTCATCATAAACAGATGCGTCGCCTGATCTGCTTTGGACAATGCTCACGCCGGTCCGTTCCATCAGTTCATCGATCAGCTTTGTGCGGTGGGCATGAAGCTCATTGGCAATGATCTCACCCTGATTGTTCATGAGCACCGCGATCTGCTGTGTCTTGGTGCCCGGCGCCGCGCACGCATCCAATACCCGCATGCCAGACTTCACATCCAGATAACGGACGATCTGCTGGGAACTGTAGTTCTGTATGAGAACCTTTCCGCTTTGAAACAGCTCTGTTTTCTGCAATGCTCCCTCATAGCTGAAGCAGATGTCATCGATGAAATGGAGCCCTTCTGTTTTTTCCGCTTCCTCACGGGTGATTTTCAGCGTGTTGATGCGGCCGTACTGAACCGGTCTTGTCTGGTTGTATGCCATGATCTTCACGGCATTCTCCTCACCATAGTGCGCTTTGAAAAGAGCGGCGATCCATTTCGGATGGGAATATCTGATTTCATCCTCTTCCGGTGTGATCATGCCGTTTTTGGATACCTGCCGCAGCAATGCATTGACGAATTTCTTTTCATGTCTGTCCGCCAGCTCCACCGCCTCATTGATCGCGGCATAGGCAGGCACATCCATAAACAGCAGCTGATAGACACTCATATCCAGCAGCAATGCCGTTCTCATTTTCGTCTTTTTCGCCAGATGGCGCCACTGGTATTCCAGCAATAAATAATTGCGCAGGGTTCCGTAGACGCATTCCGCAATAAAAGCGGCATCTTTTTCATCCGCCTTCATGCGCCTCATCATCAGCGAGGCATATCCGTTTTCACTGAATACTCTGACCAGAATATCCAGGATCATCTGCCCTTTCTCCAGATCTGTCAGCTCCGAAAAGACCTTATAATCCTCCGGCGCACTGACAGGTTCGCTCTGATCGTATCCGTCAAAATCAATTCTTACCTTCATCGTATCAACTGTCAGGGCAAGGTCCACATAGCTGAATTTCATCGACGCGTCTGCCAGATTTCCCATCTCAAGCTCGATGCGGGCCGGCAGCTTTGTCTTTTTGTCTATATAAAGCGTGACCGGAATATTTTCCTTCTCCCAGTCGATATTCAGCAGTTCCGCTCTCTCAAGGCCGATCACATCACGGACCATCTCTCCGTCCAATGTCACGGTCATTGTTCTGCAGCCTTCCCCGTTCACGACGGCATCTTCTCCGAGCTTTGCATCGATTTTCCTGCTGAGGACCGCTCCGACGATCTCGCTCACTTTGATATCCGATGTCTTCGGGATCTTCGTGTCATCCGTGACTTTATACCAGATCTGGTTGCGGCGGACATAGTCCTCTATGCCGTTCCCATCCATGACGCAGACCGTCTCAACAGCATCCTTCATCTCAAAGCCGAGAAAATTAAAGCCGAAGGTCCCGTGCAGCGTCCGGGCTTCATTTTTCTTCATGGTCATGTCGAGCGTACCGTCCAGAGAGACCGTGCCGTCGAATGCCTTCGACAGGAGACCTGCCAGTCCGGATACCTCTGTCTCGACGTTCATATCCATCTGAATATCCGCGGTCACAGATTCAACCTTTTTCAGCCTGTTCGCAGTCCTGAAGGCGACACCGGCTGCCGTATTATTCAGCAGATAAAATGCACCGAGTGACGCCCCTCCAAGAAGAAGTAAGATAATAAGAATAATTACAGCAGCTTTTTTCATGGGCCCTCCCCCCCTTTCCGGCAGCTCATGTCTGCACTGCGTCTTCCGTTTGCTGCCCGCCGCCCTGCAGGGCGGCAGTCATCTCACATTGAGCTATACTCATTATATACATTCTTTTGTGTTCATCCAATGAAATGTATGGCAGAAATTGCAGTCACACGCAACTTTTTTCGATTCTGCTTTTCTTGACTTTTCTGTCTGCCGGTATAATAATGTGTATGACAATTTAACGCTAGGGGTGCGAATGCTGAGATTTCGGTCTGGACCGATGACCCTCAAGACCTGATCCGGATAATACCGGCGAAGGGAAGCGGCAACTGCATGGAGCTATGGTTCTTCCGTCTCCGTTCCGTTCACACATCCGCATCTCCCGGCACATTCTTTTGTGAGGGGGTTTTTTTATGTTCGTAAATGCTGATGGCGGTCTGACGACCGCCGGTTATGTGCTCTTCATTGTTCTGGCTGTCATCGCTCTGCTCGCTGCGTCCGTAATCGCAGGAAAGGCCTCCAAAAAAGGAAAAATGAGCGCCAAGCAGATCGCCTTCTGCTCCATGGCCATTGCCCTCGCCTATGTCACGAGCTATATCAAGCTGTTCTCACTTCCCTTCAGCGGATCCGTGACGCTCTGCTCGATGCTCTTTATCGTGCTGGTCGGCTACTGGTACGGCCCGGCCACCGGTATTCTGGTCGGTTTCGTCTACGGCATCCTGCAGTTCATTCAGAAGCCGTACTACCTCACACTTTTTCAGGTGTGCGCGGATTACCTGCTGGCATTTTCCGCACTCGGACTCTCCGGCTTCTTCTCCGGAAAAAAGCACGGTCTTACCATAGGATATCTGGTCGGTGTCTTCGGCAGAGGCGTTTTCAACGCGCTGGCAGGCTACATGTACTGGATGGAGTATATGCCGGAAACTTTTCCGAAATCACTGGCGGCTCTTTACCCGATCGTTTATAATTTCGGATTCCTGCTGGCTGAAGCAGTGATCACGCTCATCATTATTAATTTCCCTGCAGTGAGCAGGGGACTCGAGCGGATCAGGAACATGGCACTGGAGTGAAGCTTCTGCTTTGCGGCTCACTCTTCAGCCGGGTATTCTTTACGCATCAAGAACGCCTCGGCGTTCTTGCCGCGCCGCGCGAGGTGCGAAGCACCTTCCTGATTGCGCGGCTGCGATCCGCCGGAGGATCTAATCTCTGACGCTTACTTTGTATCCCATGTCAGAGAAAAGTTTCAATT
>CACYNZ010000368.1 GCA_902775835.1 uncultured Eubacteriales bacterium
AAGACTCCACTGGCGGCGGCAGTACTTGAAGCTGTTGCCGTTCCCTTCCCTCGGGAAATCGATCCATTCAGGGTGCCCGAACTCATTGCCCATGAATGTCAAATAACCGGTTCCGCCGGCAGTCAGCGTAAGCAGACGGATCATCTTGTGCAGTGCCATGGCGCGGTCAATGACCAGTGAATGGCAGTCCTTGGTCATATCCGTGTACATATTGGCTCCCGCGAAACGGAACATCATGGTCTGGTCGCCCACCAGCGCCTGGTCATGGCTCTCCACATAGGCAATGGTCGGGGCATTGCGGAAGGTCATCTGCTTCCAGATGTCTTCCAGATACCAGTCCTCGTCGCGTGTCTGCTTGGCCAGCTTGATCCACATATCCGGAATGCCCATACCCAGACGGTAATCAAACCCGATGCCACCGTCCTCCACCTTTTCGCACATGCCCGGCATACCGGACATATCCTCTGCCACGGTCAGAGCACGGGGATTCACCTCACGGATCAGTTCATTGGCCAGCTGGAGATACACAACAGCGTCCACATCCGTGTTCATGGTATAGTACATCTGGAGACTGTCGAAATTCGTTCCCAGCGCGTGGTCATGATAGAGCATGGAGGTCACGCCGTCGAAGCGGAATCCGTCAAAGTGATACTCCACCATCCAGAATTTCAGGTTGCTCAAAAGGAAATGAATGACTTCCGGCTTTTCATAGTCAAAGCATTTCGTACCCCAGGCAGGATGATTGCCCTTGGCACCGGCATGGAAAAACTGCGTTTCCGTACCGTCAAACATGTTGATACCTTCCAGGGTATTCCCCACCGCATGGGAATGCACCACGTCCAGAAGCACCCGGATGCCCATCTCATGGGCTTTGTTCACCAGGTACTTCAGATCATCCGGATAGCCGAAGCGGCTGGATGCCGCATAGAAATTGCTCACCTGATAGCCGAACGAGCCATAATACGGGTGCTCCATGACCGCCATCAGCTGAATGGTGTTGTAGCCCAGGTCCTTCACATGATCCAGCACATGATCCGCAAACTCGCGGTAGGTGGCGATTTTTTCCTCTTCCATCGACATGCCTACGTGCGCCTCATAGATCAGGGGCTTCTCATCACACCGGAAGTCCTGGTCCGTCCACGGGTAGGGTTCCAGATCATCCCAGACCTCGCAGCACCAGCTCCGGGTAACCCAGTCCTGGGTGACGCGCCGTGCATACAGCGGGAGGTGCTGGGAAAGGCGGTCGCCGTTTCGCACAACCGTCATGACCCTGCTGCCCTTATGCAGGATATCCCCGGGCAGATTCAGCTCCCAGCTCCCGCCGCTCAGCCGTTTCATCGGATAGCTGGTCCAGTTCCAGTGGTTGAAATCCCCGCAGAGATACACTTCATCCGCACCAGGTGCCCACTCACGGTAAACCCATCCGTCAGGCAGCTGATGAAAGCCGTAATACGCATATGCATTGGCGAAATTCTTCAGCGATGTCTCCTTCTGCAGCAGCTGTTCCTTTTTGGATTCATAGCACTTCATCCGATACTGGATGTCCCCTTCAAAAGGCTTCAGCTCCGGCATTTTCTCGATCATCCGATACATGATTTCACCATTCCTTCTATTGTTTTTCCAGAGAATACTCAGTTAATCTGGGGTCTCTGCGCCTGTGATATAATCATAGCAGGTTTTCTGAAATTGAAAAGGCCTAATTTCATCAGATTGGCACCCGCTTCCGTATCACAGATGCCATGCAAGCCTTTCCCTTCCCTGCTGCTGACGCTTCCCCAATTTTCTGACAGACATTGCTACTTTTCAGTCAAAGTCAAGTGTGCTATAATTCCGTTATCAACCATTAAAGGAGGTTTTTCCCATGGCCATCGTAACGACGAAAGAAATGTTTAAAAAGGCCTACGAAGGCGGTTACGCCATCGGCGCTTTCAATGTCAACAACATGGAAATCATCCAGGGCATCACTGAAGCTGCTATCGAGAAGCGCGCTCCTCTGATTCTCCAGGTTTCCAAGGGTGCCCGTGCCTATGCCAAGCACGTATATCTGATGCACCTCATCAAGGCTGCCATCGAAGACGCTGAGCAGACTGCCGGCTTCGACCTGCCCATCGCTGTTCACCTGGACCATGGCGATTCCTTCGAGCTGTGCAAGAGCTGCATCGACGGCGGCTTCAGCTCCGTCATGATCGACAAGAGCGGCGTCAGCTTCGAAGAGAACATTGCCATCACCAAGCAGGTGGTTGAGTATGCTCATGATCACGGCGTTGTGGTCGAAGCAGAGCTCGGCACCCTGGCCGGCGTGGAAGATGAAGTGAAAGTGTCCGCTGAGGATTCTTCCTACACCCGTCCTGAAGACGTGCAGGAATTCGTGGAACGCACCGGCTGCGACTCCCTGGCCATCGCCATCGGCACCAGCCACGGCGCTTACAAGTTCACCGCCGCTCAGTGCACCCGCAATGAGAAGGGCATTCTGGTTCCCCCGCCCCTGCGCTTCGACATTCTGGACGAAGTGGCAAAGCGTCTGCCCGGCTTCCCGATCGTTCTCCACGGCTCTTCTTCCGTTCCTCAGGAATTCGTGAAGATCATCAACGAGAACGGCGGCAAGATGCCCGATGCTGTGGGCATTCCGGAAGAGCAGCTGCGTCAGGCTGCTCGCGGCGCTGTCTGCAAGATCAACATTGACTCTGACCTGCGTCTGGCCATGACCGCCTGCATCCGTCAGTATTTCTGCGAGCATCCGGAACATTTCGATCCCCGTCAGTACCTCAAGCCCGCCCGTGCAGCCATCAAGAAGATGGTCGAGCACAAGCTGGTGGACGTTCTGGGCTGCGACGGAAAAGCCTGATTTCACATGCCCGGGCTGCACTATATGGTGCAGCCCTTTTTCTGTGTTTTCTTTTCGCTCACAGTCCGCGAACTCTTGCCAATTTTCCCGTTCCTTGCTATGCTTTTCCCGTACATAACAGACCGGCCCTCAGGGCCGCTGCGCCGGCCGGCAAAGCCGTGGCAGGCGCATTCCAGTGTCTTCAGAACAGGAGGTTTTTCCATCATGTCCGAATATCAGTTTCATGCGGAACAGGCCAGAGACAATCTGGTCGAGGCCATCCGGAACATCGCCCGCGAGCAGGGATTCCAGCGTGTCGTCATCGGTATTTCCGGCGGCAAGGATTCCACCGTCACCGCTGCTCTGTGTGCCAGGGCACTGGGCCGTGAAAATGTGTATGGCGTCATGCTGCCCGACGGTGTCCAGAGCGACATCAGCGACAGCCGGAAAGTCTGTGAGGCACTGGGCATCAACTGCCGTACCGTCAATATCGGCAAAATCCATGAAGCGCTCAAGGAAGTAACCGATCAGATCACGCCCACGGATGAGCCCGGAGCCTTCCAGGTTCCCTACAGCCGTGAAAGCGATATCAATGTGGGGCCGAGACTGCGCATGACCACCCTTCGCTATATCGCCCAGGCCCTGTCCGCCAGACTGGCCGGCACCGGCAATCTCAGCGAGGCCACCGTGGGATACTGCACCAAAGACGGCGACACCTCCTGTGACTTTGCGGTTCTTGGCAACCTCACCAGTGTGGAAGTGGTTCAGGTAGGCCTCACCATGGAAGAGCTGCCACGGAATCTGGTTGTAAAAACCCCCACAGACGGCCTGTCCGGCATGAGTGATGAGGAAAAGATGGGCCTTCGCTATGCGGATATCCACAGCTATATCCGGCTCGGTTCCTGCGGAGATCCGGAAACCGATGAGAAAATCCGGCGCCGTGAAAAGGCCAATATGCACAAGCGCCGCATGCCTCAGATTCTGGATCCCTTTGGCGCAAATGCCT